>JAGCRY010000189.1 GCA_017964465.1 Bacteroidales bacterium
GAGATGTGGATTTCATTTGGGAATATGACAAACCTGTCCATCGGGCAGTACCAGAGGATTTGCTTCTTGCCTTTGAGCGTCGGGAAAAACTTGTCCAAATTGTCGCGGAAGGCATACCACGGAAAAATCCCGTTGTTATAAGCCAACCACAACCTCTCCACCGACAGGTCGCCGCCCACCGCAAACAACCCGTCCTTCTCGCCCTCACGAGGGTCTGGAAAACAAATATTCTTTTCGCTGAGGATGTAAATCATAATCAACCCTTCTTCACCGTCAACTCTTTGCCGTCGAAATCTACCATTGCTGCCCCGCCTTTTTTGAGTTTGCCGAAAAGGATTTCGCGCATCAGTAGGGGAGTGAGGGACGCATTCAGAACGCGGTCAATCTCACGCGCACCGTATTGCGGTGAAAAACCTCTTTCCAACAATTCCTTGAAGGTCGCGTCAGTGAGGTTGAGAGTGATGTTCTTGGCTTTCAGGCGGTCGGAAAGTTCGCCGAGTTTCTTTTTGAGAATCAGCGACGCCATCTGCTCATTTATGTCGTTGAATAACACCGTGGCAGACAGACGGTTTATGAACTCCGGCTTGAAGGTTTTCTTCACAGCCGAAAGCATTGCGCTGCCCGCCGACGCACCATTGAAACCTACAGTCGCCTGATGCGCGTATTGTGCGCCCGCGTTGCTCGTCATGACGAGAATGACGTGGCGGAAGTCGGATTTTTGACCCTTGTTGTCAGTCAGGCTCGCGTAGTCCATGATTTGGAGCAAAATATTGTAAATGTCGGAATGCGCCTTTTCAATTTCGTCGAGGAGGAGTACGCAGTTCGGGCTCTTGCGGATTGCGTCCGTGAGAAGTCCGCCGTCGTCGTATCCAACATAGCCCGCAGGCGAGCCGATGAGCTTTGCAACTGTATGTTTTTCAGTGTATTCACTCATGTCGAAGCGAATGAGTTCAATGTTAAGCTCATTGGCGAGGACTTTGGCGATTTCAGTCTTGCCGACGCCGGTCTGACCAACAAACAGGAACGATGCAATGGGTTTCTGCATGTCGAGAAGTCCGGCTTTGGACATGAGGATTGCCTCAGAAATCTGTTTCACAGCCTCGTCCTGTCCAAAAATCTTCGCTTTGATGTTGTCGGCGAGTTTTGAAAGGCGTTTTGTCTCGTCCTCGTCGTCGCGGTCGGGAATGTTTGTAAGGCGGCAGATTTTTTGGACCATCTCGCCAATAACTTTCTTGTCAACCCATTGTTTTTCAGCCTGTTCGCCACCTTCTGGCTTCATTATCGGATGAGCCTGACGGTATGCGCCGGACTCGTCAATGAGGTCTATGGACTTTTCAGGCTGGAAACGGTTTGTGATGTATTTGTTGCTCATTTCCACAGCATAACGCGCCGTCTCCTTCTTGTTGCGGAATTTTATGCCATGGAACTTTTCATAAATCGGCATCAAGGTCTGCAATATCTCCACAGCCTGTTCCTCGGTCGGCTCTTTGATTTCCACAGTCTGAAAACGGCGGCTCAATGCCTTGTAGCGGCTGAACTGCTGGTTGTATTCCTTGAATGTGGTTGTGCCGATGAACCTGATGTTGGGCATGTCCATGTATTTGAGCATCATGGACGAAGCATCGTTATTGTCGCCGCCGGCTGTGCCGAGACCTGCAATGTGGTGAATATCATCAATATACACAATCGCGCTCGGAAGTTGTGCAACGCCTTCCATGATTGTGCGTATGCGGCTCTCAAACTCTCCACGGAACTGTGCGCCGGCGAGCAATGTCGTCAGGTCAATCTGATAAACTTCAGCGTTGCGGATGTGTTCGGGCGCGTATGGCTCAACGGTGTCAAACGCTTCGAGAAGCCCATATATCATCGCCGTCTTTCCAACGCCCGGCTCGCCGATGTAGATGACATTGTGGCGTTCCTTCTTGCATAGGATGTGGATTGTGCGGGCGAGTTCTTCCTCACGGCCAATGAGCGGGTTGTGGTCTTTATACGCTCCATTGAACTGCGTCACAAGGCGTTTCCATGCCGGCTGAGGCTGTTGTGCGCCGTTTCCGTCGGCGTCGCCGTCCTGAGAGTCGCTGTCAAGGCCTATGTTGCCCATAATGCCGCCCGGAATGCCGCCAATCGGCACACGCGCAACGTCAATCTCTATGTCAACGTCGTCGCCTACGATTTCCGAAATGATTTTTTCAATCGCCTCGGGCACGTTTGCGGCGCGGCGTATGGTGCGTTTTTTCTTTGCAGCCGCCTTCTGTTCGCTTTTCTTGGCGTTTGAATAAAGCTCATATATCTTTTCGTTTATCGCCTCTTCCTTAAACAAAGGCTCAAACATCTCGTCGGCGAGTTTGTCAGGCTCGATGGGCGAGAGCTGGTCAAAAATCTGCTTTACGATGTTGGGCTCGGGCGTGAAAATCGTAGCCATAATCGCCTCAAACAGACCGATTTCGCTCTTGTTGAGCTTTTCAGCCAATGCGTGAGCCGACGCCGTCATCTGCGCAAACCTGACCGAGGGCATTACTTTATATTCAATGTCCTTCGGCACGCGCTCCATGGTGTCGATGTGACGCTTGAGTTCACGGCGGAACTTCTTGACGTCTATGTTGTTGCTCTCCCAGATGTCGGTCACAATCTTCTGCTCAAGCACGCCATAATAGAAGAACAATTCGGGCGTGAGAAACTCAAACCTCGCTTCCTCGGCTTTTGCAAGTGATTCGAGCATAACCTGCGACAGCATCGCAGTCTGTTTTATCATTGTTGGCATGATGGAATTTTTCTGTAAAACAATTATAAAAAAGGTGTGCGCAACCCTCGGGCTATTCTTTCTCCACTGTAAGTTTCAATGGGAACTGCTGCTCTTCGGCTTTCTGCTTGACTTTGAAGACTTTGCTTATCGCAATGTCATAGTCATAGATGCCGACGACCGCGCTGCCCTCAGTGTGGATTTTCATCATCAAGCCCTCGGCGTCGCCCTTCGACAGGAAAAACACCGTCCTCAATATCTCCACCACAAACTCCATCGTGGTGACGTCGTCGTTGTGCATGATTACTTTGTAACGCTGCGGTTCGTCAATCCTGACGCGCTTGCGCACCCGTGTACGTGTTGCTATCCTTTCTCCTGTCATTTTCTCGGTCAATTAATAGTTTGCGTTAGAAATATTTGTCAATAACTTCCATGAAAAAGTCCGGCGCCATGCACGGTCTGCCAGTCGCCATGTTGACGAAGCACAGCACCGTGTCGCCATAGTTCAAGAGTTCGCCTTTTTCATTGTAGGCTTCATACTCAAATTTCATCTTCACGCCCGGCTTTTCCTTGACGTACACTTTTATAGTAATGAGGTCGTCATAGTAGGCAGGACGTTTATAATTGATGCTCAGGGACACCACGGGCATCATGTAGCCGCGCTCTTCAAGCATACGGTACGAACAGCCGCTTTCCCTGAATGCGTCGCTGCGTGCCGCCTCGTAAAATTCGGGGTAGTTGCCATAATAACAATATCCCATCTTGTCGGTGTCGCCGTATCTAATCCTTATCTTGCTTTCGCTTACAAACATTTTTGGTATTATAATATTTGCTGCAAAGATAATCAATATTACAGATAATCACAATTTTTTTTGTAAAGAATAACGTTTTTGTTTATCTTTGCCGTCTGTAATACATAAACACTTATCAAAACAACGCGAAACTAATGGAAAACATCGAAAGTCAGGTAGC
>JAGCRY010000190.1 GCA_017964465.1 Bacteroidales bacterium
ATTATTTAACTTTAATAATCCCTGAAAAAAGTCAGCCAAATTCGATAAAAAAGTGCGAATTTGGCTGACTTTTTTCTTTTTATTTTGCTGTTATCATTCCAAAAAGCCGTCTTCTGATTCTGTGCAGCCTTACGCGCAGTGCGTTGTTGTCGGCGTCCATA
The DNA here is from genome assembly GCA_017964465.1 of Bacteroidales bacterium. GTDB lineage: Bacteria > Bacteroidota > Bacteroidia > Bacteroidales > UBA3824 > UBA3824. The sequence goes on from JAGCRY010000190.1 coordinate 162, forward strand.
ATGAAAGCGATTTCTTTGAGGGGCTTGTCCTCATAATAATATAAGTGTAGAATCATTTGGTCGTCGGGCGGCAGGAGGTCGATGGCGGCTTCCAATTGTTGTATGCGCATCTCGTCGCCTGTGGAGAAGTCGTCGTCGTTTGGGTCGTCGTCGGGGATGTCGGTGTTGTCGATGTTTACAAAAAATCTTTTGCGGCTTTTCAGGAGGTTGATGGCGTTGTTGTAAGCGATGCGGCACACCCACGTTGCGAATGTCGCCCGCCCCTCAAACTTCGGCAGGTTGTTGAACGCCTTTATAAAAGTGTTTTGCGCCAAATCCTTGACGTCGTCTTGGCTGTCCGTCATCTTTGAAATGAAGCCGAATACCTGCGGAGAGTAACGCTTAACCAAAACAGCATATTCCGCAGCGGCGGACTTGCGGTCGCCACTGCAGATGTATGCATTTATCCTGTTGATGAGGCTTTGTTCGTCGATGTCTGTCGTGTGTTCCATATTATTGAATTCGTCGGCGAACTTACAAAATAATTACTGAATTGCGAAATTATTTTGAGTTTTTGAATGCAGATTGGACTTCATTAACAATTATTGGATGTAAAATTTAATATTATTTAACTTTTGTCCAAAAATCTACGTCTCAATATACCGTACTGCCGATTTTGTTATATAAAAATATAATAAATTATTGTAAAAATCCGCTAAAAATATATCAAATTGTAAAATTATTACAGAATAATTTGCAAAATTACTATAATCTTTGTATCTTTGTATTGTTAAAAGTTTTTGATGAAGCTTTTAATGATTCTTTTTAATCCTTTCTTTTCCAAGGTCCCGGTGAGGCTCCGGCAGGCAGCCCGAGCCCCGGACCTTATTTTTTTGCCCGTCTGTAAAATGTTGATAATCAAACCAAAGGAAAAAAAGTTTAAAAAAAGTGGTAAAAAGTGGTAAAAAGTGGTAGTTGTTTCAAAAATAGTTTGTAATTTTGGAGCAAATTAAAATTATTGGATATGTGCGTTTTTACTGGAGATTTTCAAATCAAACTTGACACAAAGGGACGTTTCCTTTTCCCGTCGGCCTTCGTTGAGCAGATGGGCAAGGATGCTTTGCGTACTTTTGTTGTCAAGAAGGACATCTTCGAAAAATGCCTTACAATATACACCAAGGAGAGTTGGCAGGAGAGGGTAGATGTGGTGAAGCGGAAGTTGAATCCCTTCAACCGTCAGCACAACATCTTCCTCCGCGAGTTTTACAAGGACACCGCTGAAGTGACGCTCGACGCCACCAACCGTTTCCTCGTCCCAAAGAGGTTGCTCACCGATACTGGATTGAAGGATGACATATTTATAATAGGTCTCGACGACAAGATTGAGGTCTGGGATGCCGAGACTTACAACGCCTCCCGCCCGAGCGCGGACGACTTCGCGCAGATGGCGCAGGATTTTTTGGGCGACATTATTATTAACAATTAAAAAACTCAGGTCAGCAAGATGGGCGTTTTTTACCATAAGCCGGTGATGCTCGACGAATGTATCGAGGCATTGAATATAAAGCCGTCGGGAGTCTATGTGGACGTTACCTTTGGCGGCGGCGGTCATTCGCGTGCCATCTTGGAGCGTCTGGATGGCGACGGAAGGTTGTATGTGTTTGATCAGGACGCCGACGCCATCGACAATGTGCCTGACGACGATAGAATCCATTTTTTCAGGAGCAATTTCAGGTATTTCGCGCAGTTTCTGCGGCTTGCCGGTTGCCCGAAGGTGGACGGCGTGTTGGCTGATCTCGGAGTTTCGAGCCATCATTTCGACGATGCGCAGAGAGGTTTTTCGTTCAGGTTTGACGTTCCTCTCGATATGAGGATGAACCAGCAGGCGGGCTTTTCGGCGCGAGAGTTGGTCAATACATACAGCGCGGAGGATTTGAGCCGGATATTCCGCGACTACGGCGAGATTAAAAACGCTTGGCGGCTTGCGCAGGACATTGTGGCTTACCGTACCAACAAACCTATCGTTACAGTGGGCGAGTTGATGGAGGCGGCCTCAAAGTGCATCCCCAAGTACAACGACAATAAGTACCTCGCCACGATGTTTCAGGCGATTAGGATAGAGGTCAACGACGAGATAGGCGTCCTGCAAGAGTTTCTTGCAAGCACACCGCGAGCGTTGAAGGCGGGCGGACGATTGGTGATAATGACCTACCATTCGCTCGAAGACCGACCCACCAAAAACTACTTGAAGGCGGGCAATTTTGAGGGGCGCGAACACAAAGACCCCTACGGCAATGTCATTGCGCCGTTCACAATGGTCAACCGCAAGGTGATAACGCCTTCGGACGAGGAACTTGAAGCAAACCCGCGCTCGCGCAGCGCAAAACTCAGGGTAGGGGAGCGCACTATTTTTGATTACGATTAGGGAATATATCGATATATACTGCAGTTTTTCGTTTTTTACTAATTAATACTCAAGGAGATATGATGGACAGGGAATACATGGAAGACATTGACACAATGACGGAAGAATCTGAAAATGAGGGTCTCAATCCCGATTACGACCGCGTGTCGGGCAGCGGGGAGATGCCTTCGTTGGAAGAATTCTTTGGTGCCAATTATGCATCCGACGGAATTGGAGCGTCGTCGGATCCGTTTGGAAATGTGATTGGTGATCCGGTGTTCGCGGAGGGCGGCATTGGCTCATCGGAGTATGGAGATACCTACGGTCCATACGGTATGGATGATGAACAAAACGATAAGACTGACACGGAAGACGATGAGGAGCAGAAAGATGTTAAGCTCGGTTTCAAGTCGTTGATGGACGGTTCGCTGCTCAATTCTAAGTTCAGTAAGTATGTTATGTTCTTCGGCGTATGTGTACTGTTGGCTGTGATTCATATACAGATCAGGATCTACACAGAGGGGCTCATACAAAGAGAGAAGAACCTTCGTGTTGATGTCCTATCGTGCAGGTCCAGGTCTATTGATTTCGCCGCACAACTCATGGACATAAGCAAAGTGACAGAGGTTGCGAAACTTGTTGAAAAGCGCAAACTCAATATCCGCAAGTCGGCTTTTCCTCCAATGCAATTTGTCATGGACAAGTTTGAACGTGTGGATTCTATCGTTGATGACAGACCTGTGTATGAACAAGACAGGTCTTATAACGATGATTTCAACATCTATTCGAGGTAATTGATAAACATTGATAGCATCATGGTGGACAAGGTTAAACAGGGAATCGTTTTTAAGGCAAGCGTTATGTATGTTGCTGTCTTCTTGGTCATGATATATGTGATTGTGAAGGTAGTGGTTCTCAAGTGTGAAGACCAAGGCGACTTGCTAAAAAAGTCAGCGTCTGTGACATTCAAGACTATACCGGGGCATAGGGGAGACATCATATCTTCTGATGGACGTGTGTTGGCGTCTTCTGTGCTTTCATACGACCTCACGTGGGATTTCATGGTCCCGAAATTGCGTGAAGGTGATTTTTTTGAGCGTAATGTTGATACGCTTGCAGCCTGTATCAGCAAGTTGTTCGGTGACAGCACGAGTCAGTATTATGCTAACTCGTTCAGAAATGCCTTCAAGGAAGAAAAGCGTTCTTATCCAATAAAGAAAAGGATTACATACGCCCAGATGATACAGGTGCGCAAATTTCCAATTTTCAAACTTGGACGATACAAAAGCGGTCTCATTATTACTGAAAACAGCACAAGAAGTATTCCGCATAAGGAACTTGCCAAAAGGTGTATAGGGTTCATAAACGCTCAAGGTGCGCAGGTCGGTCTTGAAAAGGCATACAACGATCGCTTGGCGGGCGTGGACGGCAAAATGCGCATGCGGAAGATGGGAAATGGCGAATGGCGCGAAATTGAGTCTGAGGAGGGCAACACCCCGCCAATAGACGGAAGTGACGTTGTTACGACTCTTGATGTGAGCATACAGGATGTCGCCGAAAACAGCTTGATGGAATACATGGTGAAAAGTAAAGCTGAGGAGGGCACAGCGGTTGTGATGGAGGTTGAGACAGGCAAGATTCGTGCTATGGCAAATCTCCAATACGACACGGTATCTCATTCATACCTGGAGAATTTTAATGTTGCTGTCGGAAGAAGGATGCCTCCAGGCTCCACGTTCAAACTTGCAACTATGATTGCAGTGTTAGAAAAGACAGGTATGGGAATAGACGACAAGGTCGATTTGCCGGGTCAGTATTATGCTCTTCCTGGCAATCCAAAGGGTATTCAGGACGAGGAGCCTCACATTTTGACTGGCCCTACCTCCATAAGGACAATTTTTGAATTGTCGTCCAATGTTGGAGTCGCCAGGCTTGTGAGGAATACATACCCAACGTCGGCGGATGAAAGTGAATTTACTGAAAGGCTATCCAAAATGCATTTAGACCAGATTACAGGGGTCGTGATTGACGGCGAAGCATCGCCAGCATTCAGGTATGCAGGTTCGTCTGGATGGTGGGGCGGTGCATTGGAGAAGATGGCGATTGGCTATGAGAACGAGTTTACACCATTGCAGATCCTTACGTTGTACAATGCTGTTGCCAATGGAGGAAGGATGGTAAGACCGCTTCTGTTGGAGTGCGTAAAGAAACATGGAGTTGTCATTGAGAGAGGAGAAACAGAAGAACGTGAGAAGGCTATATGTGACAGGGAGACATTGCGGAAGGTGCAGGAGCTTCTTGTTGGTGTCGTGCAAGAGGGTACGGCGAGCAAGGCGATCAAAAACGATTTTTTCCAGATAGCTGGAAAAACAGGAACGGCGCAGCTTGTCATTAATAATAAGGTCGTGGGGCACAGTGCTTCGTTTGCAGGGTATTTCCCTGCCGATCATCCTAAGTACTCGTGCATTGTAGTGATTTATAAGCCCAAAATTTATTCATACATCTATGGAAGTGCGTCTGCAGCACCTGTGTTTCAAAAGATTGCGCAAGAGCTGTGCATAAGAGACCGCGACCTTCATACAAAAAAGAATTTTGACATTGCGTCCTACAATGAAAAGAAACAGTTGCCTCAGACCAAGGCTGGAGACAAGGCTTACTTGGACAGGTTGTATTCTGATTTGAATGTTCAGGTTGCCAATGCAAAGGACATGGACCAGTATCATTTTGTTGCTCCGACAAACAAAGCCGATGTCGTCCAACTTGAATCTGTGTCTCTTGTAAAAGCTACGGTGCCCAATGTGATTGGGATGGGACTTCGTGACGCGATGTTTTTGTTGAAACAGCATAAAATGAAGGTTACTGTTGTCGGACGAGGTGTGGTGAAAAAACAGTCGCTTCCGGCGTATTCCAATGTAAAGGAAGGTGCCAAAATTACAATTGAACTCGCTGTCAATTAGAGTATTGACAGCAAAAAAATATGTGGTTATGAAACTATCTGAAATACTAACAAGAATCCACGTCATGGAGAGCCACGGCGACCTTGATGTTGAGATTGCCGACATAGCTTCCGATTCGAGGAAGGTAAAGCAAGGGACGCTTTTTGTCGCCGTCAAAGGTACAAAGGTTGATGGTCACGACTATATCCCAGCCGTTGTTTCGGCTGGTGTTTCGGCTGTTGTCTGTGAACATTTGCCTTCACCGTTGCCTGAAGGCACGGTTTTCGTCAGGGTTGATGATTCAGCCGACGCTCTCGGCAAGATCGCATCGGCTTATTATGGCTATCCGTCCGAACAACTCACATTGGCAGGCGTAACTGGCACTAATGGAAAGACCACGACAGCGACCTTGTTATATAAACTTTTCCGTGGGCTGGGTTATAAGGCGGGGTTGCTCTCCACTGTGGTCAATTGTGTGGATGACGAGCAGGAGCCAGCGCAGCAGACCACGCCCGATCCGATTACCATCAACCGCCTGATGGCAAAGATGGTTGAGAAGGGTTGTGAGTATTGTTTCATGGAAGTTTCGTCTCATTCAATTGTGCAAAAACGTATTGCTGGTTTGAGGTTCAAGTTGGGGATTTTCTCCAACATAACTCTTGACCATCTCGACTACCACAAGACTTTCCAGGAGTATATCAGGGCAAAGAAGTTGTTTTTTGACAATCTGCCGGCGGATGCATATTCGCTCGTAAATACTGACGACCGCAACGGAAAGGTCATGGTTCAAAACACAAAATCCACAATCAAAACTTACGGTCTGACTGGTTTTAACGACTTCAATGCCAACATCTTGGAATGTGGATTTGAGGGTATGTCACTCAATATCTGTGGAAAAGAGATGTGGACTTTGTTGCCTGGCAGGTTCAATGCCTACAATGTTTTGGCAGTGTATAGTTCGGCAGTTTTGCTTGGACAAAAGCCTGATGAAATATTGCAGGTTTTGAGCGGGTTGCATCCTGTGGCTGGACGTTTCGATATTGTTAATCTCGCGGGAAAAACCGCCATTGTTGATTACGCCCATACGCCTGACGCGCTTGAAAATGTAATTGATGCAATCAACAAAATCCGTTGTGACATGCAGCCTTCCACACTCATCACTGTTTGTGGTTGTGGTGGCGACCGTGACAGGAGCAAGCGTCCACTGATGGCGCAGATTGCCTCCAAAAATTCCGACAAGGTTATTCTCACGTCTGACAATCCGCGCACTGAGAATCCCGAAAGCATTCTTGACGAGATGATGGCGGGTCTTAAACCGGAGGACATGGCTAATGTCCTGCGTATCAGCGACAGACGCACTGCAATTCAGACTGCCTGTATGATGGCTCAGAAGGGCGACATCATCCTTATTGCGGGCAAAGGGCATGAGAACTACCAGGATGTGATGGGTGTCAAGCATCACTTCGACGACAAAGAAATTGCCACCGAAATCCTACAGATGCAGGCGGCACAACAACATGATAATTAAACTTTTAGACAATTATTAAGAGGAAATGTTATACTATTTGTTCCATTATTTGGAGGGATGCGATTTCCCGGGTGCGAGGTTGTTTGGTTACATCTCGTTCCGCTCTGCGATGGCGGTGATATTGTCTTTGCTGATTACAATGATATTCGGCAAACGACTCATAGAGTATCTGCGTCGTCGTCAGATAGGGGAGAGTGTGCGTTCTTTGTATCTTGAAGGTCAAAATCAAAAAGCTGGCACTCCAACTATGGGCGGCATCATCATCATTGCGTCTATACTCGTGCCGGTTCTGTTGTTGTGTGATATATTCAATATCTACGTCATGTTGTTGATTTTCACGACAATATGGCTCGGCGTTATTGGATTTGCTGACGATTATATCAAGGTTTTCAAGAAGAATAAGGATGGTCTCAGCAGTCGTGCAAAACTCCTTGGACAGATAACCCTCGGCATTGTCATTGGTTTTGCAATCTATACGAGTGACGACATTGTTATCCGTGAAAACCTCAGAGTGTCAGAAACTTCCAATGTAGAACAGATGTTTGAGGAAGACGGCTCCACGCCTGTTGCACAGGTTGCCGGTGTAAAATCGCTTAAAACTACAGTGCCGTTCCTGAAAAACAACGAGTTTGATTACTCGAAGATTGTATGGTTTCTCGACATGGATAAGTATGGATGGGTTGCGGGGATTATCTTTATAATTATCGTAACATTCATCATAACAGCGGTTTCCAATGGTGCTAACATCACCGATGGGCTTGACGGACTTGCGGCGGGAACGTCCGCAGTTTCGGCTACGACGCTTTTGGTGTTTGCATACGTTTCGGGTAACGTTGTGTTTTCACAATACTTGAATATCATGTACATACCAGGCATCGGTGAACTTGTGATTTTCACATCGGCGTTCATCGGTGCGACGCTTGGTTTCCTATGGTACAATTCATATCCCGCTCAGATTTTCATGGGCGACACTGGCAGCCTAACTATTGGCGGTATTATCGCTGTGCTTGCGATATTGGTCAGGAAGGAGTTGCTTGTGCCGATTTTCTGTGGCATTTTCCTTATGGAAAATCTCAGCGTGATATTGCAGGTGTGGTATTTCAAACGCACTTTGAAAAAGTATGGCAAAGGGCTTCATCTGTTTTATATGGCGCCCTTGCATCACCATTATCAGAAAAAAGGCCTCCCAGAGGCGAAGATTGTTACACGGTTTTTGATTATAGCGTTGATACTTGCCGTTGTATCAGTTTTGACGCTGAAAATCAGGTAGTTTGTTGAATTAAATAAAAGAGTTTAGATATGAACAAGTTGGTTGTTTTGGGTGCAGGAGAGAGTGGCGTTGGTGCTGCGATTTTGGCGAAGAAAAAAGGCTTTGAGGTTTTTGTGTCGGATTATGGCACAATCAAGCCTCAATACGTCAAGATGCTTGACGACAATGACATACAATATGAACAGGGCGGACATACCGAGGCTAAAATCCTTGATGCAACCGAGGTTGTTAAGTCTCCCGGCATCAAAAATGATGCACCGATTGTGAAGAAACTTTTCGCCGCCAAAATACCCGTAATTTCGGAGATTGAGTTTGCAGCGCGTTACACGGATGCAAAGTTTGTCTGCATCACAGGCAGTAATGGCAAGACCACTACTACTGAATTGACTTACAGTATATTAAAGAAAGCTGGCTATGATGTGGCTATGGCGGGTAATGTTGGAAACAGCCTTGCGATGCTTGTTGCCGGAGACCATGACTACAAATATTATGTTCTGGAACTCTCGAGTTTCCAGCTTGACAACATGTACGACTTCCGTGCTCATGTGGCTGTTATAACAAACATAACGCCTGACCATCTCGATCGTTACGATTTTAAGATGCAGAATTACACCGATTCCAAGATGCGAATCACGCGCAATCAGGGCAAGGATGACGTTTACATATATTTCGCAGACGATCCGATACTTGCCGCTGAGGCGAAGAAGAGGGATTTCGTGCAGCAAGTGGAGACTTTCTCTATCGAAAAGAGACAGAATCCGGGCGCGTTTTTCCCAAAAGACGATAATAATCTCGAAATTTTGGACGGCAATATGTGCAGTGCGTTGCCCTTCATCGGGATTCCTTTGCGCGGCAGGCACAACCGTTGCAACATCATGGCGGCAGTACTCGCTGCAAGAGCTGTGGGTGTGCAATTCACTTTGATTGGTGATGCCGTGAGGGAGTTCCAACCGCTCGAACACCGAGTTGAGCCGTGCGGAGAGGTCGATGGCGTCAAATACGTAAATGATTCAAAAGGCACAAATGTCGATGCCGTGTGGTATGCTCTTGATACTGTTGGCGATGGCGTTGTGCTTATCCTCGGCGGCGTTGACAAAGGTAACGACTATTCTCAACTCTACGACCTCGTGGACAAGAAAGTGAAGGCAATTGTTGCTATGGGTGTTGACAATACGCCGATTCACAAGGCATTCGACGGTCGCAAGAAGGTTGTTGATGTGCGTAGCATGGCTGAGTGTGTCGAAGTGTGCCGTTCACTCGCGACGAAGGGTGACACGGTGTTACTTTCGCCTGCGTGTGCAAGTTTTGATCTGTTTACGTGCTACGAGGACAGGGGCGAACAGTTCAAAGAAGCTGTCAGGAAGATGATGGCTTCATAACAAAAGATATTTACACTAACCTAAAAGATGGAGGATGAAAGATGGGAAAATTGAAGTCGGTAATAAAAGGAGACAGGACAATCTGGGTGCTAATGCTTTTTTTAGCTGTTGTCGGCTGGTTGGAAGTGATGAGTTGTACAACCCTAATGGCATACAAGTTACATGAAGGAAACACATCCTATTATCCACTAAAACACTTTGCTTGCCTCTTGGTGGGTTTTGGAATGATGTTTATTTTCAGCTGGATTTCATATAAGAAGTTTGTCAAATGGGCTGATATCTTGTTGTGGGCTTCGGTCGGGTTGCTTTTTTTTACGCTCGTGTCTGGTGTGGCCACAAATGATGCTAAGCGATGGTTTACGATACCTTTGATAGGAATGACGATACAGACGAGTGATGTCGCAAAGTTCGCTTTGGTCGTGTATCTCTCTAAGAAACTTGCCCTTGCACAGGTTGAGCCGGAAAAAAAGTGGAATTGTTTCATAATGTGTATTGTGGCGATAGTAGCTGTATGTCTCTTGGTACTACCTGCCAATTTTTCGACTGCCGTGTTGATTGGAGGTGCGTGTTTGTGGATGTTGATACTTGGAAATTTCCCCAAAAAATGGATTTTGGGTTTGATCGCCATTGGCATCGTTCTTTTGGTTCTTTTTGTCGCGGTTGTCAAAATTGGTCACTTCCATTCCAGGGTTGATACATGGATTTCACGTGTGGAAACATATTTCTCAAGCGACAGTGAACAGACCAAGGATTTCCAGACGCAGCAGTCGCTCGTTGCAATTGGTCTTGGAGGTTTGCAGGGCGTTGGCTTTGGGTCTGGCATACAGAACAACAGCCTTCCTCACTCGTATTCGGATTTCATCTTTGCTTCCATTGCTCACGAGTTGGGAATTTTGGGTGTGATAGGTGTTATTGGACTCTACATGATACTTTTTTATCGATGTGTCATGATAGTCAAGAGGACAGAAACTCTCTTCCCAGCCCTACTGGTGATGGGCTTCCTGACGAACATAATGCTACAGACATTGGCTAATATATTAGTTTCCATTGACTTCATGCCTGTGACAGGACAACCATTGCCATTTATGAGTATGGGTGGTTCTGCAATATTGACAACGGGTATGTCGTTGGGCGTGATACTTAACATCTCGCGTTACACCGGCGATAAAGAGACTGTTTCCGAGATAGAACAGGATGAAAAGGAGATTGATGAGGTTGTCGATTATCCCTTCATGGCTGGTTAATGGACAAGGAAGATATTGAATGAAAAAAAATGATAAGGACGATATGAAAGTTTTGATAGGAGGCGGCGGTACGGGCGGACATGTTTTCCCCGCTATTGCGATTGCTCAGGCGTTGCGCCGGATCGATCCGCAGATTGACATATTGTTTGTTGGTGCTAAGGATAAGATTGAGATGGAGAAAGTGCCGGCTGCGGGGTTCAATATAATTGGACTTCCGGCTGCTGGTTTCCAGAGAAAGAAGTTTTTCAAGAACCTTTCTTTGCCATTCAAACTTCTGTCTTGCATGATTAAGTCGCGCAAGATTGTCAAGGACTTCGCTCCTGACATAGCGGTAGGCGTTGGCGGATACGCAAGTGGACCGATTCTTCGTGCCGCATCCAAACAGGGTGTGCCGATAGTTTTGCAGGAACAAAACTCTCATGCCGGCGTTACAAATCAAATCCTGTCCAAAAAGGCGTCGAGGATTTTTACTGCATACGATGGTATGGAAAAGTATTTCGACAAGGACAAGATTTCCTTCGCTGGTAACCCTGTCCGTGCTGACATAGCCAACAATACTGCGTCGCGTGATGAGGCTCTTGAACATTTTGGACTATCTGCTGACAAGCCTGTTGTACTGTCAGTTGGCGGCAGCCTTGGCGCAGGTACAATCAACAAGAGTATCATGGCTCATATCGACGAGTTTGACAAGGCGGGCATACAGGTAATATGGCAGACGGGCAAGTATTATTATGACAATATCATGGCGTCGCTCTCAGGCAAAAGTTATCCGACTATCCATCCAATGGCATTTGTCAAGAGGATGGATTTGGCTTACAAGGCAGCCGACATTGTAGTTTCGAGGTCAGGCGCATTGTCAGTTTCAGAACTTTGTATTGCAGCCAAGCCGGTGATTTTTGTGCCGTCGCCAAACGTGGCAGAAGACCACCAGACAAAGAACGCCATGGCGCTTGTCAACAAGAATGCCGCCGCTTTGCTGCGCGATTCTGAGGCGGAGGCAAAACTTTTTGACATGGTTTCGTCTTTGCTGTCGGACAAGGACAAGCAAAAGTCATTCTCTGAAAACATTGCCAGTCTTGCAGTTGTCAATTCTGCCGACTTGATTGCCAAGGAGATTGTGGAAATGATTAAGTAAAAAAAAATAAACTTTTTTTTACAAAAAATTATATTAGTTTAAAAAAATATTAGTAATTTTACGCGGTTAAAAATATAATAATCGATACTATGAAAAGAGTGATGACATACATAAAGATTGCTTCTGCGGCGTTGCTGTTGGCTGTGTTGCAGGGCTGCGGCGGAAGGATAAGCGAAACGCTGTCGCTTTCAAATACAAATCTCGAAACCCGTATCGCCACTACAACAGAATTGTTGATAGACAATATGGCCAAAACATACGATGAAGCCCAGGGGCTTGCCTTCGAGAGCGAGTATGACGGCGTTGTGGCGGGCATTCTCTCTTCTTCTTCCGATTCGCATGAGACGAGTCCGCTTATTAGTGATTCCCTGATACTCAGGATGCAACTCCTTACCCTCTACAAACAGGCTGTGCATGAGTATGCTTTGCTTGCCGATGACAGTTTCAAAGGCAAGACTGGCATGTTTGCAACTTGCTGCAGTTCCATCCATGATATCTACAAGACCATCGACGATTCCATTGCACAGACGTTTAACAAACAGGTCATGCCGCTTGTAAGGGCTGCCCGTTATGACAAGAATTCGGTTTCCCGTGAATTGATAGCTTCGCTCGCTATGGTTTGGGACAAGGATGTTGACGCATTGAGCAATCAACTTAATACCTCGTTCCAGGAATACCAGGCATCTCTTGCAGCGATTCCAGACGATTCTTTCGACGAAGAAAAACTCGCCAAGCATGTTTCTGCGCCTTACAATGGCAAACATAACCTCGCCGAGGTGTACAAAATTGAACTCATCAAGCAGCGTCGTGCTCAACTCCACGCGCTTGTTCAAAGGCAAATAGACATCACTTCTTCTTTGCAATATTTGCAAAATGCGCTCACCGAATTTGTCAAAAAGGACGGTGAAAACGATGTAGTGATGAACTACCTCAAGCGTATTGAACTCTTGCTCGGCGGAGACGGCAAGGCGGACAAAGAGTAGTAAGAGAAAATAAAGGAAAGAGAATCAGACAGTTAGTATAAAAATGAATAGGTTCGGACAGATAGATAATGTTTATATCATCGGTATTGGCGGGATAGGCATCAGTGCGCTTGCACGGTACTTCAACGCCCTGGGCAAGACCGTTGCGGGCTACGACCTTCATAGGTCGGAGTTGACGGAGCGTCTTCAGAGCGAGGGCATGGGAGTGTCATATCTCGACAATGTGGATACTGTTCCGCCTCAGTTCATCAGCAACCGTGAGTGCACACTTGTGATATACACGCCTGCTATACCTGCCGATAACAAAATCTTCTCCTTCTTCAAAAACAACGGCTTTGACATGCACAAGCGTGCTGAAGTGCTTGGCATGATAGCCGATAATTACACAACGATTGCGATTTCAGGCACACACGGCAAGACGACAAATTCTTGCGTGATGGCAAATATCATACAATGTGCAGGCAAGGATGGCTTTGCATTCCTGGGCGGTATTTCACGCAATATCGACAGCAATTTGATGTTGCCTGTGAAAAGACAGCAGTATGACAGACAGGGGACTTTGCTTGTCGCTGAGGCAGACGAGTTTGACAGGTCGTTCCTGTGGCTTTCGCCAAAGATTGCGGTTGTAACATACGTGGACGCTGACCATCTCGATATATACAAGGACAGAAACGATATTGTCAACACTTTCAATCAGTTTGTCCAAAAATGTAAGCCAGATGGCGTGGTTATTGTCAATAAAAAAATTGACACACTTATCGACAGCAAGGCTATACGCAAGGTGACATATTCTGAGTCGGATTCGACTTGTGATTATTACGCAACAAACATCAGATTGTCCAACGGCATTTATACAATAGATGCTGTTACGCCTTCTGGTGTCATCAGCAACCTGAGTATAGGAGCCAAAGGACGCGTCAATATCGAGAATACGATGGCGTGTGTGGCTGCGGCACAGGCGGCTGGCATAGAAGAGACCTTCATTAAAGAAGGTGTGGCGACTTTCAAGGGTGTAAAAAGGCGCATGGAATTTCATGTGAATACTGCGGAGGCTGTATATATCGACGATTATGCCCATCATCCGAGGGAGCTCGCCGCTACAATTCAGTCCGTCAAGGAGTTATTCCCAGGCAAGAAGATCACTGGCATATTCCAGCCGCATCTCTATACAAGGACGCGCGACCTCGCTGCTGAATTTGCCGAGAGCCTTGATGCACTTGATGAACTGATTCTCATGGATATATACCCTGCCCGTGAACAGCCCATTGAAGGTGTGGATTCTCATATAATCGCTAAACGAATGAAGCGATGCAAGGTGAGCCTTATAAATAGTAATGATGAAATCATTTCAAAACTGCTTGGCGAAGGAGTTGAAGTTTTGTTGACTTTGGGCGCGGGTAGTATCGACAGACTTGTGGAACCGCTCACAGAGGCTTTGAGTAATCGCAAAAAGCCAAAGTGCGCATCATAAAAAAGGAGGGACAAGATATGAAGTACTCAAAAAGCAAAATATTCAAGGCAGTTGCAGTGGTTGCGCTTATTGTGGTGGTGATTTTGTCGCTCAGCAAGTTCCATGACACTCGGTGCCGCTCGGTTTCTATCACGATAAAGGATTCTGCGGAGGTGAGTTTCATCGATGAGAATTATGTTTTAAAAGCCATACATTCGGTTGTGCCGAATATAGATGGATACAAGATGGACAGTATTGACACCTATTTGCTTGACGAAACGTTACACAAAAGCCCTTACATACGCAATGTGTCGATTTACAAGTCGATTTCGGGCATACTGAACATTGACGTCCAGCAGCGCAAACCAATACTTATGGTTGTCAATGAAGGTCAGGACTACTATATCGACAGCGACGGAATGATTTTTGCCGCCAGAGACAAGGACGCTTACCAATGTATTGTCGTAAATGGTTATGTGAAAGACAAATACGACTTTACAAACGAAAAGGTTTATAAGGCTGACGCGTTCGCCAAGGATAGTCAGAGTGGCGAATTGTTCAGGCTTGCGCAGTTGATTTTGGGCGACTACTTTTGGTCGGACGAAATAGTACAGATATACATCAACCAACTTGGCGAATACGAGTTAGTGCCAATGGTAGGTAGCTTTGTGTTGAGCATAGGGTCCATTGAGGATTACGACAAGAAAATGTACACACTCAAACAGTTCCTTTTCAATGCCTTGCCAAAGTTGGGATGGAACACATACCAGCAGATTTCGGTCAAATACAATAACCAGGTAGTCTGCAAACGTAGAAAAGAAATAAAGAACAATATAATATAGGGTTATTCGATATGTCAAAAATTCAAACAATTGCGGCGATTGATATCGGCACAACGAAGATTGTGGCAATCGTAGGGACAAAGGACGAGACGGGTAATGTCAATGTGCTCGGTTATGGTGAGGCCTCTTCAAATGGTGTCACCCGTGGGTCTGTGCAGAATGTGGGCGACGTGTCCGCTGCTATCAAACAGGCTGTCCAAAATTGCCAGCGTGCTTCGGGTGTGGTGTTCAAGAAGGTTTTTGTAGGCATTGCCGGTCAGAATATCAGGACTATAGAAACCTCCCATACCAAAGTTATTGAAGCTCCGTATATCACTCAGTCCGACATAGACGGCCTTACGAGGGAAGTCTATAGCCTCATAAAGGAGAACGGCGAGGAAATCATCCATGTCATTCCCCAGTCATATACTGTTGACAACAGTTCCGTGGGACTCAATCCTGCCGGATGCTCTGGCAAAAGTCTTGGCGGTAAGTTCTATGTCGTCATAGGCCGTGCAAATGCCGTTCAGAAAATTCGTCAGGCCATCGAAATGGCTGGTTTGAAGGTCGTGAAGATTGTCTTGCAGTCCATAGCGTCCGGAGATGCTGTGCTTACAGACGATGACAAGGAGGTCGGCACTCTCGTTGCAGATATTGGTGCAGGCACTACGGATGTAGCCATCTATCAGGACAAGGTCTTGAGGAGCATATCGGTAATCCCATTTGGTGGAAACGCGATAACTGAAGACATCAGGCAGTCGTGCCAGATTTTGGCACGTCAGGCGGAAAATCTCAAAATACGTCATGCTGCCGCCATCCCCGACGCCGGCTCCGAAAGGACTCTCGTCGTGGTTAATGGTGTTGGACGCACTGACAAAGAAATATCTCTCGCTGACATCGCCACCATAACTAACGCAAGGATGGACGAAATCGTTGCAGGCATCGCTAACGCTCTTAACGAATCCAAGTATGGAGACAAAATTTCCCATATCGCCATTACCGGTGGCGGCTCGAGGCTAAAAAGCCTTCCGACGCTCATAAGGTACAGACTTGGAAAAGAGGTCGAGCAGATCAAACCGCGCAATTTCTCAGCTGAATCGTGTCCGAAACTCTTCAATGTAGAATATTCCACTGCGGTTGGCCTTCTTGTGAAGGGCATCGAGTATATTGATAACTACAATGAAAGCATCGGCAAAAATTCATCCGTTGACCAACATACCGAAGACACAACCCCAAATAAAGACGACGGAAGCGAACATGAGGAAAAGCCAGGCAATGAGCCATCTGAGAAGAAACCTTCAGGCTTCGTGGCTTGGTTTAAGAAAACAGTGCAGTCCTTCTTTGAGGAGGACGAGACGGCTTCCAAACTCTAAACTTAACCTATCTACTAACCCTTTTAATTTGAGCACAATATGGCTAAGACCCTGTTTGAGGAAAACGAAGAAGAGATTGAATGGGACATTCCCAAGAAACAGAACATCATAAAGGTTATTGGTGTCGGCGGTGGCGGCGGAAATGCTGTCAACCACATGTTTGAAAAAGGCATCAAGGATGTCGATTTCATTGTCGCCAATACCGACCACCAAGCGCTTGAACGTAGCGAAGTGCCCATCAAAATCCAACTTGGTCCCTCGCTGACCAATGGCCTCGGCGCCGGCAACAACCCAGAGCATGGCGCGTCTGCCGCTGTGGAGAGCATCGAGGACATTGATAGCGTGCTTGGTGGCATTGAGAATACCAAGATGCTATTTGTGACAGCGGGTATGGGCGGCGGTACGGGCACAGGAGCTGCGCCCGTGATTGCTAAACATGCCAAAGAGCAGGGTATCTTGACTGTTGCCATCGTGACTGTGCCGTTCAGGTTTGAAGGCCCGAAGCGTGTGAACCAGGCTATAAAAGGTCTCGAGGAGCTCAAGCAGAATGTTGATTCTCTCCTTGTGATAGACAATGACAAGATTCTCCAACAATATAAGGATGAGACCGTTACGAATGCATTTGGTTACGCCGATGATGTTCTTACGCAGGCTGCCAAAGGTATCGCCGAAATCATCACAGTGCCTGGTCATGTCAATGTCGATTTTGCTGACGTGAAGACTGTACTGCTGGATTCCGGCATCGCACTGATGGGCACAGGTATGGCAGACGGCGAAAATAGGGCTATCAAGGCTGTACAGAAGGCTCTCAGCTCGCCTTTGCTCAGCAATAATAGCATCATCGGAGCAAAGAACATTCTTATCAACGTCTTTTCGAGCAAGGAAAACGGCTTTAAGCTTGGTGAACTCTCTGAGATCAACACGTACATACAAAATGCCGCTGGATGCAGAGCCGATCTCATTTGGGGTCAGTCAACAGATGACACTCTTGGCGGCAGCCTTAATGTCACGCTTATTGCATCTGGATTCAATTCGTCTGAAATCATCAACCCGTTTGAAAATGGCGGTACGCTTGACTCAAATGGCATAATCCGTGTAACGGACGACTCCGAGGTTGAAGCTGAAAAAACCGATGCGCCTGTGGCAGAACCTGAGAACGCCACAACTGACATTCAGGAGGATGAAATTCACGGAGCAGGTGATGAAGTTGACCTCTCCAATGTTTCGGATGGCGAAGATGAGAACGAAGAAACCACTTCCGACGACATTGACCAAAGTGAACCAGCAGAAGAGGAGGTGAGGATTATCAGCAAGGAGTTTAAGCCGATTGACTATAGCAAGGTCAATATCTCTGAATATGAAAACACCCCCGCATACCAGCGCAAGAACATTCGTCTCAATATTGGCAACTACACGGACGGCAAATACAAAAAAATACAATTGTCCGACGAATAATATGCGAGTTGGCATTTTTATTGCATTAATGGAAAATGGAATTATAGTATCAAACTAACCTGTTCTATTATGGCAAAAGAATCCACCAACAATCTTTTTGGAGCCGCCTACGACCTGTTCAAGAGGATAGGAGACAGTGACTTCGAGTATGTCTATCGGGGATATTTCAATCACAATATCACCAAGAAGATTCTTATCCTCGCTGACAAGAGCATTGCAAAGGTGACTGGTGATACGCAGGCGACTTTGCAGAAGCGCATATATTATATAATGGTGGAAGGTTTGCAGAACATCACGCACCATCAGGACGAAATCGCCAATGACCGCAATTTCGAGAAGTATCCGGGCATCTTTGCAATCCAAAAGAGTGGTGAAAAATATTTTATCACCACGGGTAACATCGTTGCCAATGACAAAGTTGCAGACCTCAAATCGCGCCTTGATGTCATCAATTCGCTTGACAAGGATGAATTAAAAAAATATCACCGTGAAATCCTCACAGGAGGAACAATTTCCGACAAAGGCGGGGCTGGACTTGGACTTATTGAGATGTCGAGGAAGTCTGGCAGCAAGTTGCATTATAAGTTTGACCGTCTCGACGACGAGTACACATACTTCTATCTGCAGACGCAGTTGCCGTCCGACAATAAAAACGACGATGACACGATTCATGCGCATTGTTCCATGGACGGCGTCATGAGCCTTCATCAGCGGATGACAAAAGACAACCTCCAGTTGCTTTTCAATGGATTTTTCAATCAGGAAAACCTGCTGAGCCTTCTTGCAATCATCAAGAGTCGCTCAAATTTACCGCTGACGACCATAAAGATTTCAAATGTCATGGTTGAAATGCTCCAGAATATCATCAAGCATGGCGAAAAATCTGTCAATACGAGTGCGGGCGTGCCGGGTGTATTCTTCCTCGGTCAGACCGGAAACGAGACAATCCTCACTTCCGGAAATATCATCAATGAAGACGCAGCCAGTGTGATTGCGCAGCGTCTGGAGTTTGTCAATGGTATGGCAAAGGACGCACTCTCGGATTATTATGATGACATTTTGCTTGATTTCGACAGCGCAGACGCTAAAAAGACCGGTCTTGGTTTCACAGACCTCAGGCTAAAGAGCGACCGCCCGCTTAAATATGAATTTCAGAAGTTGGATGGCGGCAACACGTTCTATCTGTTGCAGACCGCCATCAAGACTAACAAATAAGACATTATCAGAGAAATGGAAAAGCTAATATTAGAAGAGACTGAAGACACACCGGAAATCATACTCGACCCCGAGGAGGGCAAGTTTAAGATTTCCAAGATTTCCGTGCCGGAAAACGCGCTCGACTTCTACCGTCCCGTCCTCGACTGGATAAAACAGTATGCCGAGGAGCCTAACATACAGACTGTGTTTGACTTTGACTTGGAGTATGTTAACACCGCGTCGAGCAAACAGATCATACAGATAATCCTCCTCCTGCAGAAAGTCAGCGAAAAGGGTAATGTCAAAGTCAATTGGTACTACGAATCCATCGACGAAGACATGAGAGCTCTCGGCGCACGCTACAAAAAACTCGTCACTGTGCCGTTTGACCTCGTTGAAATAGAGTAGGGAGACGGTCTCTATGCCAGACTTGAACGAAATTTTTTTCGTTGCTCATAAGCGCCACGTTCCATAAGGGCATGGCGCAACCGAGCAACGATTTTTTGTTTTGTTGGGTTTTTGAAAAAAATTCTCTTAAAATTCTTTAAACTTTTTTACCCTTCAACCGTCAAAACTCAGACTTTCATAATCAAAAAAACATAAACAAAAGATGAAAAAATTATTTCTATTGATTATTGCGGTGGTTTTGTCTGTTGTCACCGCAATGGCTCAAGACCGAGAAATTTCTGGTGTCGTGTTTGACGGCGACACTAAGGAGGCGGCGTACCAAGCCACCGTGCGGTTGCTCAACACCGACAGCTCGTTGGTAACAGGCGCAATCACTAATGAGTATGGCGCATTTAAAATGAATGCCCCGTCAAATGGCAATTACATCCTGAAGATCACAAGTGTAGGCTATGACGCGGTGGAGAAGAATGTTGTCGTAAAAGACAACAAGAATGTGAACCTTGGTAAACTCGCGATAAAGCCTGTTTCCGTCCAGCTCGACGCGGCGACTGTTACGGCTTACGCGAACAAGATGACCGTCAAGAAAGACACTTTCATCTACAATGTGGATGCGTATCGTACTTCGGAAGGTTCTGTTATCGAGGAACTCGTGAAGAAACTTCCAGGTGCAGAGGTGGATGATGATGGCAAAATCACCATCAACGGAAAGACCGTGACAAAAGTGCTCGTGGACGGCAAGGAGTTTATGACCGGCGACACTAAGACTGCTATGAAGAACCTCCCGACTTCAATCGTGAACAGGGTTAAGGCATACGACCAGAAGAGCGACCTCGCACGTATTACAGGCATCGAAGACGGAAACGAGGAGACTGTGCTTGACTTTGGACTGAAGCCCGGCATGAACAGGGGTATGTTCGCAAATGCCGATTTGGGCATCGGCACAAAACACCGCTACTTCTGGCGTGGCATGGGCGCATATTCCACAGAGAAACAGCGTTTCATCCTTATGACAAACGCCAATAATGCGAGCGACCGTGGATTCGGCGGCGGTTTCGGCGGTGGCGGCGGAAGAGGCGGCGGAAATGGCCTCAATGCTTCTAAGATGATTGGTTTGAACTACAATTTTGAAGAGACGGACAAACTGAAAATAGACGGAAGCATACGTTGGAATCATGGTGATGGTGATGTGTTCAGCAAACAGTCTGTGGAGAGTTTTGTGAGCAAGATCGGTTCTTTTTCCAACTCCATAAATCAGAACTATACACGCAACGACAGCTGGAATTTCCAGGGACGTTTGGAATGGCAGCCTGACACATTGACAAACATCATGATTCGTCCTACGTTCACGATTTCTTCTAACGACGGAATCACCAGTGGACACTCGGCGTCTTACAATGTGAACCCCTACGATTTGGATTATGAGGTCTTGGATCCTTTGGATTCAGAAATCATCAAGATAATGGCTGGCAACAATCAGATGGTCAATGAACGCAGCAATGGAAACCTTTCGTATGGTGCTAATAAGAGGTTCAGCGGCACATGGCAAATCAACCGCAGGCTTAGCAGCGACGGTCGCAATATCACTTTGAGCGGTGACGGTGGCTACACTGACCAAGAAAACAAGACTATTACCACAAGCGATGTTACTCTCTATCAGATAAAAATCGCAGCTGGTGGCAAAGATTCAACCTACTATACTAACCGTTACAATTTGACTCCCACTACGAATTGGAACTATTCTGTGCAGGCGGCATACAGCGAGCCGTTGATGAAACGCACTTACCTCCAATTCAGCTACAAGTTCCAGTACAGGTACAATAAGAGTGATCGCTCTACATACGACTTCAGTGACGTCGAAACGTTCGGCGATAATCCTTTCAGGGGTGTTGTCCAGGATTACCGTAAATGGGAAAACTATAGAGCTCGTATCAGTAATCCTTTGGATGATCCTCAGTATAAGGATGAAAAACAGAGCCGTTTCTCCGAGTACAAGAACTACATCCATGACATGAATGTCAACTTCCGCATGATTCGCGACAAATATCAGTTGAATGTTGGTGCTTTGTTCCAGCCTCAGAAATCTGATTTTATCCAGGATTACCAGGGTGTACATACCGATATGTCGCGTAGCGTGTTCAATGTAACGCCTACATTCGAGTTCCGTTATAATCAGAGTGACTTGACAAGACTCGAAATCACCTACCGTGGAAACACTTCTCAGCCCTCGATGAGCGACCTCCTCGACATCACCGACGACAGCGACCCGTTGAATATTACTATGGGTAATCCGGGTTTGAAGCCTTCTTTCACAAACAACCTGAGAGTCAATTATAACACTTACATCCGCGAGCACATGCGTACTATCATGTTGTTTGCGAATATGAACACCACGAAAAATTCTGTTTCAAATCGTGTGGAATACAACGAACAGACTGGTGGACGCATCTCTCGTCCCGAAAACATCAACGGCAACTGGGGTGTCAACTCTGGTTTCATGTTCAACACAGCGCTTGACTCTGCCGGAGTTTGGAACGTGAACACTTTCACAATGTATAACTACAACAACTATGTAGGCTACCTCTTCCAAGACATGCAGTCAAAGAAGAACACCACGCACACAAATACAGTGATGGAGCGTTTGCAGGCAAGTTGGCGCAAGAGCATTGTTGAAATTACGCTCGACGGTTCTGTCAACTACACACACACTCGCAACGAGTTGCAGAAACAGAGCAATCTCGACACTAAGATGTTCACATACGGTGGTTCTTTGAACCTCTACACGCCGTGGGGCGGCAGCATTTCTACTGATATTCATAATCAGTTGCGTCGCGGTTATAGCGACAACTCCATGAACACTGACGAGTTGGTATGGAATGCACAGATTTCGCAGAGTTTCCTCCGTGGCAAACCGCTTACGATTTCAATCCAGTTCTACGATATTTTGCAGAATTTGAGCACCTACACCCGCACAATCTCTGCTATGCAGCGCAGTGATATGGAATACAACACCATCAATTCCTACATCATGCTCCACATCATCTACCGTCTCAACATATTCGGTCGTGGCGGTCAAGGTGGCTTCGGTCCTGGCGGCGGTCGTGGTGGCTTCCCCGGTGGCGGTCGTGGCGGATTCCCTGGCGGTGGTCGTGGTGGCTTCGGCGGCGGTATGCCTGGCGGCGGCTTTGGTGGCGGCGGCTTCGGCGGCGGACGTCGATAACACACAGAGTACATAGATATATAATACACAGAGGGCACAGAGTTGAAAAAACTCTGTGCCCTCCGTGTTTATAGCTTTGTGTACTCTGTTTTTACTCTGTGCTCTCTGTGTTATTTATTCATTCCGAATGCGTAGTAGCCCGGGCGTCCGCTGGGATATTCGCCCTCGATATATACGCCGCCTTTGGTGTTTTCGATTATCTTTTCGATGTCGTCAACAGACTTTATCGGAGTGTTGTTGATGGTAGTGATGATGAAGCCTTTGCGGACTCCTGCGCTCATCAGTTTGCCCGATTGGAGGTCGGTAACTTGTACACCATATTTGAGGTCAAGTTCTTCGAGGTCTTCTTTCGAGAGTTGTTCAAACGAGGCTCCAAGCAAATCCATTGCCTTGCGGGTTGTCACTTTGGTGTTGTTGTCCTGATTCTTGAATGTCACTTGTGTGGTGCGTGTGTCGCCGTTGCGGGAGAATTTGACGGTGGCTGAGTTGCCCGGACGGAATTGAGATACAGCCTCTTGGAGTTCGGCGATTGTGTTTGTGTTCTTGTCGTTAATGGCGAGGATGATGTCGCCCTTCTTTATGCCAGCGTCGGCTGCAGCAGAATTTTCACTCACGTCGTTTACATATACGCCGTTGATTTTGTCGAGGTTGTTTTCCTTAGCCAATTCTGGTGTCACGTCCGAAATCATCACGCCCAACATTGCGCGTTGTACTGTGCCAAATTCCATGAGGTCGGAGATTACCTTCTTAACAATGCTTGTGGGCACTGCAAATGCGTATCCGGCAAAGTTGCCAGTCTGGGAGAAGATTGCGGTGTTTATGCCGACAAGTTGTCCGTCAGTGTTTACGAGTGCGCCGCCCGAGTTGCCGGGATTGACTGCCGCATCGGTCTGTATGAAGGATTCTATCGCGCCTTTGCGTTCAAGGATGTTGAGGTTACGCGCCTTTGCGCTCACGATGCCCGATGTCACGGTGGAGGTCAGATTGAAGGGGTTGCCGATTGCCATGACCCATTCGCCAACTTTGAGGTTGTCGCTGTCGCCGAAGGGGATTACAGTGAGGTTGTCAGCATCAATCTTTAGGAGCGCGATGTCTGTCTGCGGGTCGCGTCCGATGAGCGTCGCTTCAAATGTGCGGCGGTCGTTGAGGACAACCTCGATGGATGTGGAGTTTTCAATCACGTGGTTGTTGGTGACGATGTAGCCGTCCTTGCTGATGATTACGCCCGAGCCGGATGCCTGTTGAGGCTCCATGCGCATTGGTTGGTCGGGCATTCCGAAGAAATATTGGAACAGGTCTGGGTAGCCTTGTTGGGTGTTTTGCTGTTGATACATTGTTTTTACGTGCACCACGCCGTCGATGCATTTTTCTGCCGCTGTGGTGAACTCTGTCGGAGTTGCCGATGTGAAGTATGTGGGCATGTTAGACGCAAACTGTGCGTGTGCGCCGGTGTCCTGACGTACTTCCAATGCGTCGTTTTTGTCTGTCTTGTTGTCAAATGCGCCCGTGAGCGCGTAGCCTGCCATACCGCCCGCAAGTCCGAGGGCGAGCATGAGTGCCATTGTCTTGATGTTCATATTATCTTTCATGGTTCTTTGTTATTTAGATTGTTGAACATTTGTTTCTTTTGTTTTCCAATGCAAAAATAAAAAGTGTTTTCTTATTGAAAAAATTTCTTAACACGGATTAACGATATTTGCACGTGGTTAAACATTAGGGGTTGAATTTTATAAATTTATGAAAAAAAGAACCGCAGGACTTGTTATGAAGACCTGCGGTTCTATCGAGATTGAGGGTGTGTGTGCGTCAGAATTTAGTTTCAAGGCTGGTGTTTGTGCCAGCATTGATGATGGAGTCCTTTACGGATTTTGCCATGTCGCAGGCGTCTTTTGAATCCGTTGAGTCGGGAGTGAGGCATGACGTAGCGCATATCAGCAACGCCGAGGTAAGCGCAATAAGCGCGGCTTTGGTTGTATTTTTCATTTTCATTTCGGCGGTTGTTTATGTTTGTAATTAGTTAATGCGCAAATGTAAAAAGTTAAAATGAAGTTTACAAATTTTTCTGTGTAAAAATTTATTAAAACTTGTTATTTTTTAGACAATTCCTCTATCATCTTATTCAATTCTGCGTCTGATTTGTTTTCGATGTCTTTTGCGGCGTAGAATTTTGTGAGCATCACGGCGAATGTCTTGCCGCCGTATGTGAACACGAAGTCGTAAAGTCCGGTTTTGTTACAAATATCTATACATTTTTGAGAAAATAATTGTTTGTGGGTGAGAAAAACAAAAAATAATATAATATGCACGATATTTGTTTCGTTAAAATACTGATACGTAAAACAAATTAATGATAGTTAAGCAAATGAAGAAATTTAATTTGATGGTAGTCTTCATGCTCGTTGCTACGGTAATATGGGCTCAGGAAGACGAGAAGGAGAAAGAACACTTGCAAGTTGATCTCGGTCTGCCCTCTGGAACACTCTGGGCGTTCACCAACATTGGCGCATCTCTCCCCGAAGACTATGGCGACTATTTTGCGTGGGGCGAGGTTGACTTCAAGTCTGATTACAGCTGGAAAACCTACAAGTATGTGAAAAATGGCGATGCCACAAAGTTCACCAAATACTGCTCCCAAGCAACCATTGGTAATGCCAAATATACCGACACGTTGGTGGTATTGGAGACTGTTGACGATGTAGCCACCCAAAAATGGGGTGACGGTTGGTGCATGCCTACACAGGAGCAATTTGAGGAGCTCAAAAAAGAATGTACCTGGAAGTGGATGGAAAGAAACGGAAAAAACATCATTGAAATCACTGGCAAAAACGGCAACAAACTTGTTATGCCGGCGGCAGGTTTCTATTACAACAGGTCGAGGTCGCTTGTCGGCAGCAGTGGCTACTATTGGTCGCGCACGCTCAGCGACAAAGGCTCGGGCAGAGGTCAATGCTACACTTTTAGCCAAAATGACTCGGAAGTAGCAGTCCGCACCCGCAACCTTGGACTCTCAATCCGTCCCGTGCGCAGCCCCAATTACGTGCCGGAGGAGTAAAATTTGCAATGTCCTTACTTACAAAAAACATCAACGCAGAGCCTTAAAACAGGCCCTGCGTTTTTTTATTTTTTTCTATCCAAAAAATTTTTTATCTTTACGCTCTCAAATTATTGAAAAACTTTAACGTAATTCTAATATAAATGAAAAAGGGATTCAAAATCATTGTATTGGCAAAGCAAGTGCCTGACACTCACAATGTTGGCAAGGATGCTATGAAGGAGGACGGTACTATGAACCGTGCCGCCCTGCCGGCTATCTTCAATCCTGAGGATCTCAACGCGCTCGAACAGGCGTTGAGAATCAAGGATCAATTCCCCGAGACAACAATCACCGTATTGTCGATGGGTCTGCCCAAGGCGGCGGACGTCATCAGGGAGGCTATTTTCAGGGGTGCTGACAACGGCATCCTCCTCACCGACCGCAAACTTGGCGGTTCCGACACTCTCGCCACAAGTTACGCCATCGCTCAGGCCATCAAGACCGTAGGCGATTACGACATCGTGATGTGCGGTCGTCAAGCCATCGACGGCGACACCGCTCAGGTAGGTCCGCAGGCCGCCGAAAAACTCGAAATTCCGCAGGTGACATACGCCGAGGAAATAGTTGACATCAACGAAAAAGACATCACCATCCGCCGCCGCTTGGAGCACGGTGTGGAGACTGTCAACGCGCCCTTCCCGGTGCTTGTAACGGTAACCGGCTCAGCCGCTCCCTGCCGCTCGCGCAATGCTAAGCGCGTGATGAAATTCAAGAACGCAATGACCGCAATGGAAATCGAAGCCGCCAACGCTGACAAGGCTCTCTACGAGGCTCGTCCTTACCTTAACATCACCACTTGGGGCGCAGACGATGTAAATATCGACGCCAACCGCACCGGCAAGGCAGGCAGCCCGACTTTCGTCAAGGAGATTCAGTCGGTGGTCTTGACAGCCAAGGAATCCAAAAAACTCACCGGTTCCGACGCTGACATCAACGAATTTGTAAAGGATATTATTGATAACCACATTTTAGGATAGGAAAATCCTTCCCAACTAACAGAGACAATTATGAACAATTTATTCGTATATTGCGAGATTGAGGACAGCGTTGTTGCTGACGTGAGCCTCGAACTCCTCACCAAGGGTCGAAAACTTGCCAACGAACTCGGATGCAAGTTGGAGGCCATTGCAATCGACAAGAACATCTCCAACATTGGCGAGCAGATTTTCAAGTATGGCGTTGACGTAATCCACGTTTGCGACGATGCCAAACTCGCTCCGTATCAGACAATTCCGCATCAGAAGATTGTTTGCGACATCATCCGTCAGGAGCAGCCGCAGATCATCCTCTTTGGCGCGTCGTCTGTGGGTCGCGACTTGGCTCCCCGCGTGGCTTCGGCGTTGAAGTGCGGTCTTACAGCCGACTGCACGAGCCTCCAAATCGGCGATTACTTGGAGAAAAAAGTTACCAAGAATCCCGAAACCGGCGAACTCGTTACCACCGAGACCCCTTACAAGAACCTCTTGTTGCAGATTCGTCCGGCTTTTGGCGGCAACATCATCGCAACAATCGTCAACCTCCACGCCCGTCCGCAGATGGCAACTGTCCGCGAAGGCGTGATGAAGAAGGAAGTTTACGATGCCAACTACAAGGGCGAAATCAAGCCGTTTGACTTCAAGAAGTCGCTCTCCGACGTTGACTTCGTGGTGAAGATAATCAGCCGTGAAATCGAAAAGAGCAAAATCAACCTCAAATCCGCACCGGTAATCGTTGCCGGCGGCTACGGCGTGGGCAGCAAGGACAATTTCCGCCTTCTCCACGAACTCGCTGACCTCCTCGGCGGCGAAGTTGGCGCATCGCGTGCAGCCGTTGACGCAGGATTCACCGAGCACGAGCGTCAGATTGGTCAGACCGGCGTTACAGTTCGTCCCAAACTCTACATCGCTTGTGGCATTTCGGGTCAGGTGCAGCACCGCGCAGGTATGCAGGAGTCGGCTATCATCGTCTCCATCAACACCGACGAAAACGCGCCCATCAACTCAATCGCCGATTACGTTATCATCGGCGACGTGGCGGAAGTGCTTCCCAAAATCATTAAATCTTACAAGGCTAATTCGAAATAATCATGGCAAATTTCTATAATGACAACGAGGATCTGAAATTCCACCTCAACCACCCGTTGATGAAGCGCATCATCGAACTCCGCGAGAGGAATTATTCAGACTATGAAAAATACGACTACGCGCCCAAAAACTACGAGGACGCCATCGACAGTTACAAGAAGGTGATGGAACTCGCCGGCGAAATCTGCGCCGACGTTATTGCCCCCAACGCCGAACAGAATGACCTCCAAGGCCATTCTATCGAAAACGACCACCTCAAATACAATCCTTACGCCGCCGAAGATTACGAGGCTCTGCGCAAGGCTTCTTGTTGGGGTATGACAATGGAGCGCAAGTACGGCGGTCTCAATTTTGGCAACGTGCCTTACATTATGGTTGGCGAAATGGTGTCGCGTGGCGACGGCGGTTTTGCTAACTTTTGGGGCTTGCAGGACTGCGCCGAGACTTTGGCGGAGTTCGCTTCCGACGAATTGAAGGACGAATACTTGCCCAAGGCTTGCAATGGCGCAACTCTCTCGATGGTATTGACCGAGCCTGACGCAGGTTCCGACCTCCAAAGCGTTCAACTCAAAGCCCGTCAGGACGAAAACGGACAGTGGTACTTGAACGGTGTCAAGAGGTTCATCACCAATGGCGACGCCGACATTCAGCTCGTACTCGCCCGCAGCGAAGAAGGCACTACCGACGGTCGCGGTCTTTCGCTCTTCGTCTATGACAAGGACAAGAATTGCGAAGTGGTTCGCCGCGTGGAAAACAAACTCGGTATCCACGGTTCGCCGACCTGCGAAATGGTTTACAAGGACGCTCCCGCACGTCTTGTTGGCGACCGCAAGATGGGTCTTATTAAATATGTGATGTCCTTGATGTACGGTGCGCGTCTTGGCGTTGGTGGACAGTCGGTCGGCATTGCCGAAGCCGCCTACCGCGAGGCTTACAAGTATGCACAGGAGCGCGAACAATTCAAGAAACCCATCATCAAGTTCCCGGCTGTATATCAGTTGCTCGGCAATATGAACGCCAAGGTGAAGGGTATGCGCTCGTTGTTGTACGAGACAGCACGTTTCGTCGATATGAGCAAAATCCTCCAAGAGATTCAGAATGAGCGCAC
>JAGCRY010000191.1 GCA_017964465.1 Bacteroidales bacterium
AACTCCTCGACAACGGCACCGACGACGAGGCTGAACGTGTCGCCAATATTTACGCGAAGTATGCAGGGATGATGCAATAGTCAATGCATAATGCATAATTCATAATGCATAATTGGGCATCCGTGATGGGTGCGCAATTATTGGAATGTTATTTACTGATAGATAGGCAGCCCTCACGGACTATCCTTGGTGGTGTCGCACCTTTGGTGCTATGATTTGTATCGTAGCGCCAACGGCGCGTTATCGCAAAGGGTAGTCCGTGAGGGCTACCTATCTATATATGTGTATTAAAATTGGATTTAATGTATAATTTTTTTGCTTAATTGCCGCCAATAGTGTAACTTTGTTTCGGATAAAAATATTGACAGCAATATGAAAAAGACATTACTTTTAATTGCATTAATAGCGTTGATGGCGTCCTGCGCCAAGCAAGAGCCCTTCAATGAAGGATGGCGTTTTTCGTTGGACGCCGATTCTACCGCCGTTGCGCCCGATTTCGACGACAAGGAATGGCGCGTGCTCGATTTGCCTCACGATTGGAACGTCGAATATGAAACATCTGGTGTTTCAGGTGTTTACCGCAAGCATTTCAAGACGCCCGGCATGAGCAGCGGACAGCGCGTTTATCTTGTTTTTGACGGTATATGCTGGCAGAGTGCTGTGTATGTAAACGGCAAGAAGGCTGGCACTGACACCGACGGCTGCAATAGTTTTGAGTACGACATCACCGACCTGCTCCGTTCCAGTGGAGACAATGTGTTGGCAGTCGCGGTCAACAATGGACAACTGCCTGATTCATTGAGAAATTATGCTTCGGGCATTTGCAGGAATGTAAGGCTTCAGGTGCTCAATCAGACGCATTTCAAGAGGTCTGCAGTTTCGATAATCACCGCCGATATTTCCGCCGAAACGGCAAAAATAAACGTTGCATTATCGATGGACGGCACCGCCGACTGCAAGGTGCAGTTGGAGGTTTTTGCGCCGGGCGGCGACGTTGTTGCCACGGCTGAGGACAATATAAAGGCGGACGCGGTCAAGAATTTTGAGGGCGTCACCATCAATGATCCCAAATTCTGGTCGCCGAACCTTCCACGGCTATACAAGGCGCGGCTCACGGCCATTGTAAACGGCAAGGTTGTGGACTCTCATTCCACTTCGTTCGGGCTTCGCAAGTTGGATTGCGACGATGCTAATGGTTTTACTCTCAATGGCAACAGTTTGAAAATCAATTGTATTGAAATCAACCATGAACTTGGCTCAATATCCGCCGCCTCCAGCCGCCGCGCCATGCAGCGCAGATTGGAAATACTCCGTGAAATGGGCTGCAACGCCGTTCGCTTCACCCGCATCCGTCCGTCGGAGGAATTGGTCAGCATTTGCGATTCTATTGGCTTAATCGTGCTGGACAACACATCTGTGCAGTCTCGCGACATCGACGAAATAATGGATCGTGCCGGTTTCAAAAAAGACGCTTTTTATCTTTGCAAGTCACAATGGACAGACGACCTCGTGCTGCACCTCCTGCCGCATTGGAATTGGGCTGAGGGCGACACGGTGGATGTAATCGCCTATACAAATATGAAGGATGTGGAACTTTTCTTAAACAATGAATCTCTTGGTAAACAAGAACTTAAAGAGGGTGACTTGCACCTTATGTGGAAAGTTCCATTCAAGCCCGGCGAACTCAGGGCGGTAGGTCATTCCTTTGATGACATAGAAATTTCAGGCGTGCTCAGGACGGCAGGCAAGCCTGCTCGACTTGCCTCCAACGCCGACCGTTATTATCTTGCGTCAGACGGTCAAGATTTAAGTTTTGTTACCGTGGATGTTGTTGATGCAAAAGGCGTTAGAGTGCCTGACGCAAACAATAAGATTAAGTTCACTGTGGAAGGCCCTGCGGAGATTGTTGCGGTTGACAACGGCGACCAATGTTGCCATGAAAGTTTCCATGGGACACAACATTCCGCCTTCAACGGCAAGTGCCTCTGCATCATTCGTTCCGTCAATGGCAAGAGCGGTAGGATAGTGGTACGCTCCACAGCCGCCGGACTTGAAGAATCGGAAGTGGAGATATTTGCAAAGTAAAACAACGTGTTACAAATGTAAACTATGATATAAATTTCTTAAACTAAACTACTACGATATGAAAAGAGTAATCACAACCCTTGCGCTTGCCGCCCTTGCGTGGACTGCAAATGCGCAAAACAACGATGCCTCCGCGCTTTACGGCGGAGCAACTGAGACGCAGGACTTTCTCTCGCAGTCAGAGCATTTTGCGTCTCACCCTGACAAGAATTTCTACATTTACCTCTGCATCGGTCAATCCAATATGGAAGGCGCAGCAAAACCCGAAGAAGTTGACTATCAGAATGTCAGCCCGCGTTTCCTTCTGATGGCTTCGCAGGATTTCCCCAAGGGAGTTGGCAACTATCGTGGCGAAGGTCGCAAAAAGTATGAATGGTCGGTTGCCGTGCCGCCGCTCTGCCGTCCGCAGACAGGTCTCACACCCGCTGACTATTTTGGCAGGACGATGGTTGAGAAGTTGCCCGATTCAATCCGTGTCGGCGTAATTCACATTGCCATTGGCGGTTGCAAGATTGAACATCTCTTCAAGGAGTACGACCCGCAGACCGTTGTCAAGGAGGCTGGATGGTTCCGCAATTTTATGGCTACCTACGACAACATTCCCTATATCCGCCTTCTCGACTGCGCCCTCCGTGCATCGCATCAGGGCGTCATCAAGGGCATCCTTTTGCATCAGGGTTGCTCCAACACGGGCGACCAACTTTGGCCATTGAAGGTTAAGAAGGTTTATGATGACATTCTCGCAGACCTCCACCTCAAAGCCGAAGACGTGCCCCTCGTTGCCGGTGAAGTGGTCAGCAAAGAGGCGGGTGGCAAATGCGCCTCGATGAACGCCATTATCCAAACCCTTCCTCAAACCATCAAAAACTCCGCTGTGGTCTCCTCCAAAGGTCTTCCGAGCCTTGGTGATGGTCTCCACTTCAACGCCGCCGGCTACCGTGAAATTGGCAAGCGTTATGCCGAAGCAATGCTGAAACTTAGCGAGAAGTAAGGAAACTAAACCCTACAACTATGAAAAAGAAATTCATTTTGGCACTCTTTGCCGCGCTGCCGTTGATGTCATTCGGGCAGTTGCGGTGGGTGCCGGAAAATGTGGATGTGGAAATCAAGCATCCTGTGGAGGTTTTCGACAATGTCGTAATCGACAAGGATGCTTGTACCATCACCAAGGACGGCAAGACCTACAAACTCCAAGGCAAGGTGAAAGTCGTTGAGAATTGGCCCGACATCACAGTGCAACTTGTGGACTCGTGGCCTGACCTCAAGGTGAAACTCGTGGAGAATTGGCCCGACAACTGCGGAAAATTCCAACTCGTGGAAAATTGGCCCGACCTCAAAATCAAGATTGTGGAGAGTTGGGGCGACATCAAGGTCAAAGTCGTGGAGAATTGGCCCGGTTTTTAGAGCCTATACCATAATAACTGCAACGCCATATTGCCCAAGACGAAGATTCCGAAGAAGATCTCGAGCATCAGCGACGGGCGGCTGTTGTAAAATACTGTTACAAAGAGAATTGTAATAGGTAGAGCTGTCATTCTCATTGCTTGAAGGCTGAACATCGGTATAAAATACGAACTGCATATCATTACAAACATTATCAACAACAGCTTATAAGCGCGGTTGTGGAAGAGGTTGTATTTCGCGTAGTCGCTGTAAATCAGCGCACTTGCAATGAGAAGTTGCACAGCGTCGGCAATAAGGCAGATGACGCTGTTGTAGGTGATTGTGTGCAGGCGTATATCGGAGATTTTGGTTTCAACGAAATCTTTGATTGGCTCTAACGTTCCCTCTATCAGGTAATATAACGCAATGTAAAACAGCACGGGCGTCATAAATCCCAAAATATGGATGGCGAGTTCGTTGCCCTTGAATGGGCGGAAAATCAATATTGCGATGAGTCCAACCACGAGCATCACCGCCGCCGGTGCGCAAAACAGGAATCCAATGCCGAAAAACAGCCCCGCGTCGAAGAATGTGTGCGTTGCATCGTCCATACTGTGACAGGCGAATATTTTGATAAGTCCGATGGTGATAAAGATGTTGGCAATCTGTTCGGGCAGGAGCGTGTTGCAGGGTATGTAGGTGAGCGTAGATAGCAAAAACACCAGCGCGAACATTGTCGGTTTGGCGCGTGTGAGTTCAAAGTCCGAGTTCAGCAGCACAAGCAACGAAATCTCCACGAAAATAAGCAACAATGACGTCACTTGCGTCCAACCGTTGATGACACCGCCAAAAAGATGTTCATAAATGGTGTTGAACAGCGGCATCCCATTTTCGGGCGGGATGATGTAACCCCTGATGCTCGACAGGAACATCGACGGCACGAGCAATCCCAATACTATTGCTATTGCGATGATGATGTCGATGCCGTTTTGCTTTGCCTGTTTGAGTATCATTTCCGTTTTTCTTTTTGGGCAAAGGTATGGATTAATTGGGAGTTTGCAAAATTATTTGAAATAGTTGATTGCGTCGCGGAGGCTGTCTGCCTGTGATGCGAGTTCTGAAGCGTTTGCAGCGAGGTTTTCAGATGAAGATGCGTTTGTCTTGACAGTACCGTTGAGCCTTTGGATGATGTCGTTGACTTGGTTTGCACCCGCCGATTGCTCCATGCTTGCGTTTGCAATCTCGTTTACAAGTGTGCGCGTGTTTTCAATTTTCGGTATTGTTTGTTGCATCACGTTACTTGCCTCTTCGGAGAGTTGGAGACTTTTTTGCGACATTTCAACAATTCCATCGGCGGCGTTTTTGGATTTTTCGGCGAGGGAGCGCACTTCCTTTGCAACCACGGCGAAACCTTTGCCGTATTCGCCGGCGCGGGCAGCCTCCACAGCCGCGTTGAGCGCGAGGATGTTTGTCTGGAAGGCAATTTCGTTGATGATGGAGATTGCGTCGGAGATTGATTTGTTGTTGTCCAAAAGGCTGTTTATTTTCTCCACTACTTCATTGAACTTGTCGCAGGCGTCTTGGCTCACAGCGTTTGTTTGCTTTGCATTGTAGGTGTTTTGCTCGATGTTTGAGGTCATCTGTTCCATTGTTGCCGACAGATCCTCAATGTTTCCTGACTGTGACACAGAACCTTCCATCACAATTTGCGATGTTTCGTTGACTTGCTCCGAACTGATGGCGAGGTTTGATGCTCCTTCTTTTATGGTGTCAACAATATTGGAAAGTTTGCTGGACATGTCTCGAATGTCGTTGCACATTTCACCGATTTCGTCGTCTGAATTGTAGTCTATGCGATTGTTCAATTCACCGTTTGCAATGTCCTTTATTACTGTCGAAAGTTGGTTGAGGGGTTTGGAGAGTTGGTTGCGGAGACATATCACCACAGCAATTATTATCACAGCCACCACAATAATGAGGAATATCACCATCAAAATTAGGTTTTCATTTGCGGCGGTTTTTAGTTCTTTGTCAGGCAAAGTACCCACCATAAACCATCCTGGTGTGCCTTTAATTTTGTGGCTCATTGTGTACATGTTTTCGCCAGTTTCCGCATTTGTACAATATGTTGATATGCTTTGTCCTTTTGTAATTGCTTCGCCAACTTTTTCAAGTCCCGGGAATGGTTTTGCGGCGTCTTTGACGAGATTGAAGTTCATTATGTACTGGTCGTATGTCGAGCCTATAATTGTGGATTTTTCATCGGTTATGTATGTTTCGCTGTTACGTCCAAATTTACATTCAGTGACCACCTGTTTGAGTGTCATGAGGCTAACATTGGCACAGAAAGCGCCCACCACTTGCCCCCCCCGCTTGATTGGCACAGCGAGTGTGTATTTTTTTTCGCCGGTGGATTTTGAAAGGTCGGGGCTCGACATCGAAAAATCCTTATGGTTTTGGAATACGTCCTTGAAATAAGAGCGATCGGCAATGTTGGTTTTCACGAAGCCTTTGCCCGCCACATAATAGCTGCCGTCTGGATATGCCAAAAACAGCATTGAGAAGTATTCCTTTTTGGTTTTTGCAAGGTCGTCAAGGTGTGGGCCGTATCGGTCGGCGTTCATGTCCGTGAAAACCTCCTCGGAAGCAATCCATTTTAACTCCTCTGTCATGTTGGCGAGTTTGGTGGTGACTTCGTTGGCAGCTTTGTCCGAAAGTTCCTGCATACAATACTCAAACAGGTCTTTCTGCGACTTGAAACTTATTTGATAGCTCGCCACCATCATTACGATTAGTGTAACGATGACGATGGGCACGATTATTTTCAGAATCTTGAAATCTAATGACTTCTTTTTCATAGTGTGTTGATTTAATGTTACATACTAAGCGTGTCAGGTACAAATTATGTGCCTTAATGTGACGCTTTTATTGTTGGGCGTAATTTAGTAAGAAATTTTTTGTTATAAGGTGTCCTTATGTTAAGGAAATGTTAAGTTTTTTTGCAGTGTTGGACATAAAAAAAAGCCCCGGAACTTAATCCGAGGCTCCTTCGAGAGCGGTTGCCAGCCGCGTCCTGTTATGACTCCGGTGTAGGCCTGTAAGTGTTCTCTACCACGATGTAACTTGTGCTCTCGTAATGCTGTTCGTCAATCACGTTGACAGTAGCATTGTTTA
>JAGCRY010000192.1 GCA_017964465.1 Bacteroidales bacterium
CGCCTATAAGTTGAGAGCTACACGTATTAACTAAAAACAGAAATACCATGGCTTACGTAGAAATGAAAGACCAGGAGCTCGTCAATGCGTTCATAGAGAACGGCGACGGCAATTGTATAAAGACCCTCTTCGAGCGTCATAAGAGCAAAGTATTCACTTACATAATGCTCAATGTCAAGGATCGCGAATTGGCGGAGGATATATTTCAGGAGACCTTCATCAAAGTGATCAAGTCGCTTCGCAAGGGCAGGTATATGGAGAAGGGCATATTCCTCTCATGGGTAGTACGCATCTCGCATAACCTGATAATCGACCATTACCGCAGGGAGAAGCACTTAAAGGTAACGTCTTCCGACAGTACAGAGGCAGATCTTTTCAATAGTAAGAAGTTTGCGGACGTCAATATCGAGGACCGTCTTGTACAAAATCGTATAGAGTTTGAGGTTAGGCAGCTCATCAACGAACTTCCTGACGACCAGAAAGAAGTAATCTTGTTGCGTCACTACGGCGAAATGAGTTTCAAGGAGATCGCAGACCAGACCGGAGTAAGCATCAATACAGCACTCGGTCGCATGAGATACGCGCTGATCAATCTCCGCAAGATGATAGAGGACCGCAACCTCTGCCTTTACGCCTAAGACACCGACACACACGGCTTGGGCGCCGGCACAACAAGGATTATTTCATAGGCGAAAAAAATATTATAGTTTCAGCTATGAAAAAAACTTTTGGGAATACTTCGCGAGAGGTATTCCCAAAAGTTTTTTTATGA
The DNA here is from genome assembly GCA_017964465.1 of Bacteroidales bacterium. GTDB lineage: Bacteria > Bacteroidota > Bacteroidia > Bacteroidales > UBA3824 > UBA3824. The sequence goes on from JAGCRY010000192.1 coordinate 773, forward strand.
GGCTATGTGTGAAAGGGATGAGCGATTATTTCTTCTTGGCATATATACCTTTCTGTACAGAAGCAGTGCACGACAAAGGACCTTCGCCAAAGTCATACTTGAAACTGATTGTCATTGTCTCGAAGCTATCACCGATAGTGCCCTTGCCATCGGTAATAATCATATTACCATCTGCCAATTCGCCGGCGAAAGTGAAACTTTTTCTGTCTTCCGAGACGGTAGCCTCTATCGCCTCACTTGTATTGGCGAAATTCTCAATGCTGATTTTGTTGTCGGAAAGCACCGAAATCGTTACATTGAACTGCGTAAAATCCTCGGATTCTGTAGTGTCCCATTTCCAACTTCCAACAAGGTCGTTGATGCTGTGGCTGAATTCCGGAGCGTCCTCTTCTGTACACGATGTCATTACAGACAGCGGCACAAGGAGCAGCAGTGCGATAAGCACGTTAAGAAGTCTGTTAGTTTTCATGTTTTGTTGCGTTTTGTTATATGTTAATATTTGCAACAAGCCACTGAAAATCGATGATTTTTCGGTGGCTTGTCAAGTTTTGTAGGCGTATAAACCTTATTATTCTTTTTCAGTTTTTTCCTCCTTTGGAGCGGCATCAGGCCTCGGCTCTACCTCGTCGGCGAGGTCGTTGTCGATGAGGATGCGTCCACAATATTCGCATACGATGATGCGGTTGTGCGTGGCTACGTCAATCATACGCTGCGGGGGAATCTTGTTGAAACAGCCGCCACAAGCCTCACGCATTACGCGAACAATGGCAAGACCGTTCTTGTGTCCCTTGCGGATGCGCTCGTATGCGGTCAGGAGACGTTCTTCCACCTTGCCGGTGAGGGTCTCACGCTTCTTGGCGAGAGTTTCCTCGTCCTTGCGTGTAGATTCGATGATGGAATCGAGCTCGCCCTTCTTGCGGTCGAGTTCCTTCTGACATTCGGCGTGCTTCTCCTGCTCCTCTTCGAGCTTGTTTTTCTTGGTGACCATATTCATCTGCACTTCGCGGATCTTCTTGGTCTTGAAGTCGATGTCGAGATTCTGGAATTCGATTTCCTTGGTGATGGAATCAAACTGCCTGTTGTTGCGCACCTGCATCTGCTGCTGCTCGTATTTCTTGATGTTGTCTTTGGCAACTTCAATGTCGTTCTTGTACTGCGCGATTTCCTTCTCGCAGGCAGCGATTTCGTTTTTGTATTTGGTGATGCGGGTCTCACGACCCACGAGTTCATCCTCCTTGTCCTGCACTTCGAGGGGGAGTTCGCCGCACTGACGGTGAATTTCGTCGGTCTTGGAATCGATGGTCTGCAATGCGTACAACGCACGGAGTTTGTCTTCCACCGTTGCCTCTACCGTCTTCTTGTTATCTGCCATTTTATAGATATTTTATTGGATTCGTATTTATGTCCGATTTCTCGACCGCAAAGTTACAAAATTTTTTTTGTAATATATCAACAAAAATGTTTTTTATTCCAATTTCTGTTTCATAATGTCCCAAATCGGCAATTATGATGCGTCTGTCGGCGTCAAAAAACTTGTGATACGTGAAGTCGCCCGATACAAAGACGTCTGCACCAAGCCTTTTTGCCTCGCTCAATAGGAAACTTCCCGACCCGGAACATACCGCTATGCGCTGCACCTTGTCTTTTACGATGGCAGTGTGACGGATTGCGCCGCATTGGAAATCTTGTTTGAGTTTTTGGAGAAATTCCATCGCGTCCATCGGGTTAGGCAAGTCGCCAATTGCGCCACTGCCGCAGGTAAGGTCGCCGGGAGTTTTGGGCGACAGGATGCGATAATCTTTGATGCCAATTATATCCATCATCACTTTCGACGTGCCTTCGAGCACCGCATCGGCGTTGGTGTGTGCGCAATATATTGATATCGAATTGCTTACCGCCTTATAGATAATGCGTTCGGTGGGTGTGCTCATTGTGATATGTCGCAACCCCTTGCCAAAGATTATCGGGTGATGGGCAATGATAAGGTTGCAACCCTTCTTGACCGCCTCATCAATGACCGCCTCGGTAACGTCAAGCGTTACAAGACACTTATTGATATAGCCGTCGCCCGCCTCCACCTGGATTCCGGCATTATCGTAATCTTCCTGCAACGCGGGCGGGAAGTGGCGTTCGAGTTCCGAAATGATTTCTGAGAGTGTTAATTTCATTGTGGTTGATTGACTTGCTTAATTGTTATGTTGCAAAAATACAAACAATTTGGATATTACAAAAAAAACTTACAACAAAAAATCTACGGCAACTTGCACAGCATTTTGGAAATAAAAAGTGCTTTCCGCCGCAATTAATCCCGACGAAAAGCACTTTGAATGTTTTTTTTGTTTGTGGGTCAATTTTTACGACGCATTTGCGCCGCTCACAATCTCGATAATCTCGTTGGTAATCGATGCCTGACGGACTTTGTTGTATTGGAGATTGAGGTCTTTGATGAGTTCGGTGGCGTTGTCGGTTGCCTTGTTCATTGCGGTCATACGTGCGCCCTGCTCGCCTGCAAAACTCTCCGCCAACGATGCAAACAGCGTGAGTTTCAGCCATTGCGGTATCAACGACTTGACGATGCTGTCCTTGTCGGGCTCAAAGATGTAATCTGACTTATACTTGTTGGTGTTGGCAGATTTCACAGCCTCAAATTTCAACGGCAGGTAACTCCTGTCGCTCACATTCTGAACCGCCGGATTAACAAACTCATTGAATACCAAACGTATGCTGTCGAAAACTTCCTCTTCGTAAAGTTTGGTTACTTCGGCGGCAATGGCGGACGAAGTTGCAAAATCCACCTTGTCGATAGCGTCGAGGTCGCTCTTATAAACCGTAAAACCCGCCTTGGAGAGGAGTTCAGTGATTTTGCGACCAATGGTGTAGAATTTGACGGTAACATTGGGATTTGCAGCCTTTTCACGGGCGGCGAGCGCCGTGCAATACTTGAAGATGTTGCTATTGAAACCGCCGCAAAGTCCCTTGTTGGAACTTACAGCGATGACGAGGATATTGTGCACGTCGCGTTTGGCGGTGTAGATGTTGTCGTCGTCCTCCGCCAAATTTTCGGAAAGTTCTGCCAAAACCTCCTGCATCTTGTTTTTATACGGCACAATCTTCGATACAAAATTTTGCGCCTTTCTGAGTTTGGCAGCCGCCACCATCTTCATCGCCGAGGTTATCTGTCGAGTCGATGTTACAGAGGCTATCCTGCCGCGTATTTCCTTCAAGTTTGCCATTTCGCAAATCTAATTAGTTACCAACAAAAATGTGAGTTCCGTCGGCTTGCGCCGACTTTTTTATCCAAAAATTAAAAGAATTGGGAAGAATTAAAAGAATGGATTTCAGAACAAATGTTTTTGATTCCGATTTCATCACGATGAAAAATTCTTTTAATTATTTATCCTTCTTTCAATTTTTGTTTATAAAAACCAACGCCGCAAGGCGGTGGCTATGTAAAAAAACGCGGCGGGCAGTATCGATGCGACAATGCGCCGCCGCATATCTGAGGATGAGAGATAAAGAATCTTTTATTGTTTGTAATTGGCGGCAACGTCGGCTGCCAAAGTTTCGATGGCCTTTGTGATGTCATCGTTGATGGTGCCCTTGGAGAGCGGTTCGAAAACGTCGTTCTTGTGCGTTACCTCCAATTTTTCGAGGAAGTCTTTCTCAAACTCGCGCACCTTGTCGAGCGGAACGTCTTTCATCAGATTGTGAGTACCACAATAGAGGATAGCAATCTGTTGCTCAACGCGGTAGGGCGAATACTGCGGCTGTTTGAGGATTTCCACGTTGCGGCGACCCTTTTCGAGTACGGCTACCGTGGCGGCGTCGAGGTCTGAACCGAATTTGGAGAATGCCTCCAACTCGCGGAACTGCGCCTGATCCAATTTCAACGTACCTGCCACTTTCTTCATCGCTTTGATTTGCGCGCTACCGCCCACACGTGACACCGAAATGCCGACGTTGATGGCAGGACGCACACCGGCGTTGAAGAGGTTGGACTCCAAGAATATCTGACCGTCGGTGATGGAAATCACGTTGGTCGGGATGTACGCCGAAACGTCGCCCGCCTGTGTCTCAATGATAGGCAACGCCGTCAACGAGCCGCCGCCCTTCAACATCGGACGTATTGACTCGGGCACGTCGTTCATATTCTTGACCACTTCGTCGTTGTCGATAATCTTTGCCGCACGTTCCAAAAGACGTGAGTGCAGATAGAACACGTCGCCCGGGTAAGCCTCACGTCCCGGCGGCCTACGGAGGAGCAACGACACTTCACGGTACGAAACAGCCTGTTTGCTCAGGTCGTCATAAACGATGAGCGCGGCGCGACCCGTATCGCGGAAAAATTCGCCGATGGCAGCACCCGCGTATGGCGCGTAATACTGCAATGCAGCCGGTTCGCTCGCCGTAGCCGACACGATGACCGTGTAAGGCATCGCGCCCTTCTCCTCCAACGTCTTAGCGATGGAAGCCACGGTGGAACCCTTCTGACCCACAGCGACATAGATACAATAGACAGGGTTGCCCTTGTCGTAAAATTCTTTCTGATTGATGATGGTGTCGAGGGCTATCGCCGACTTGCCGGTCTGACGGTCGCCGATGATAAGTTCGCGCTGTCCGCGTCCGATGGGAATCATCGCGTCGATGGCCTTGATGCCTGTCTGCAACGGCTCTTTCACCGGTTGACGGTACAACACGCCCGGTGCCTTGCGCTCCAACGGCATATTGTACAGGTCGCCGGTAATCTCGCCCTTGCCGTCAAGAGGCTCGCCAAGGGTATTGACCACGCGGCCAAGCAACCCCTCGCCAACATTGATGGAGGCAATCTTGCCGGTGCGCTTCACCTGCGAACCCTCGTGGATGTCGTCGGAGGGACCAAGTAGCACCGCTCCCACGTTGTCTTCTTCGAGGTTAAGCACAATGCCTTTCACACCGTTTTCAAACTCGATCATCTCGCTTGCCTGCACATTGGAGAGGCCGTATATGAGCGCGGTGCCGTCCGCCACCTGCAATACGGAGCCCACTTCGTTGAGCGACACCTCCGTCTCTATGCCTTGCAGTTGGCGTTTGATGATTTCGGACACCTCGCCCGCTTTGATAGAAGCCATAGTTAATTGAGTTTTTATTGGGTATTTTTATATTAAATTTTCCTTTATCTTCGCGAGTTGAGTCCTCACGCTCGCGTCATAGACCTTGTCGTCCACCTGAACGATAAGGCCGCCGATGATTGCGGGGTCTATCTTGACGCTGAGTTCCACGTTGGAGCCCTGCCCTACTTCGAGGGCGAGTTGCTTGACGCGCTCCTTCACCTGCCCCGACGTCTCTACCGCCGAGGTGATTTGGACGCGCTTGATATTCTTGCTCCGCGCATAAAACTCGGCGAAATTAAGGCACACCATCCGCAGGAAGTTTTCGCGCTTGTTTTTGACAAGCACCTTGAAAAACTCCACCGTCAACGCGTTGAAATGCTCCTTGAAGAGGTTGTCGAATATCTCAACCTTCTTGCTGTCTGCCACGACGGGGCTTTCGAGCAACGCCTTGAAGTCTTGCGACGAATTGACGCAGGCAAGCAACGCCGCCATATCAGAACGTACTGCGTCCTCGCTGTGCGCCTCCTCCGCCGCCTGCAACAATGCCTTGGCGTACCTCACCGATATTTTGCTATCGTTCATAGTTGGCTAAGATTATTATAATTAGTTGAGACTAATGTTCTTGACAAGTTCCTCTACGTACTCGCCCTGTTTTGCCTCGGTGCTGAGTTCGCGGCGGAGGATTTTTTCGGCGATGCCCACCGAGAGTTCCGCAACCTTGCTCTGGAGTTCCGCCTTGGCGGCCTCCTTCTCAGCCTCGATTTCCTGACGCGCCGATTGTATGATCTTGTCGGCCTCCGCCTTGGCTGCGCTCTGAGCCTCGGCCACAATCTTGTCCTTGGTCTCCTTGGCCTCGCGGAGCATCGCCTCGCGCTCGGCACGTGCCTGACGCATAATCTCCTCGTTCTCAGCGGTCATCTTCTCCATCTGAGCCTTGGCTGCGTTGGCGGAATCGAGGGACTTGGCAATCTCGTCCTCGCGGTCCTGTATCATTTTCAGGAGGGGCTTCCACGCAAACTTTTTGAGTAGCAACAGCAATATCGTAAACGATACCACCATCCAAAACAGAAGCCCGAAATCCGGAATCACTAAATCCATATCAATTTCTTTTTTACAAGTTTCAAA
>JAGCRY010000193.1 GCA_017964465.1 Bacteroidales bacterium
AACCTCTGTCAACTGAATCTTGGTGCGCGGATGCGTGTCAACAGGGAATTGGCGCAGGTGAGGGAGTTTGATGCGACGGCGGCGGAGATAGACCACAGGTGGCGGTATCAGGCGTTCCTTTCGTTTGGATGCCGCGAACAAGGCACGCCGCTCGGCGACAAATATCTTGTTACCACGATGGCTTTCAATGCCTTGCGACCCGTGACGAAGAAGTTTGTGGCGGGTGTTGGTCTCGACCTCATGCGCGACGGCAGCGACGCAAACGACTTGGATGGCGACAACGGCTTTTTCAAACTGATGTCTGGCGGCATACACGGCTCGGCGGGCTTGGAGTTTGGCAAGGTTTATGCAGCGTTGGAGATTGGGGGCTACCTGTTCAGCAATGTCAAGAGTTTTTTTGATATGTATGACAGGGTGACAGTCAACTACAACTTCAACAACAGGCTTATAGCCCACGTCGGGCTACGAACATTCCTTATGAAAGCGTATTACATAGAGTGGGGAATGGGTGTTAGAATAGGCTCAAATGATGTTGACTAAAAAAAGTTGAGATTTTTTTTGAAAATGTCAAAAAAAATTATCAATTTTGCAGCGTGAAAAAAATTGAATTAATAGCAAAATAGACAAAATCATGAATTATCTTAAAACATTGTTTGTAACATTAGGGATTGTGATGGCGTGCAGTGTAGCCGCCAATGCACAAACGGCTGATGACGAGACAGTAGCCATGGCAGATAACGCTGTTGTGGAAAGCTCCATGTCTGTAAGCGACGCCAATGCATCGAAGATAAACGTATGGCCTGAGGTGTCGTCCATCAAAATCATGGTGGATGTTGAGAAAGCCGACACGGTTCAGATTTACAATGCAATGGGTCGCCTTGTCAAGACTCAGAGAGTTGAGAAAGGACAGGGTGTCAATATTGAGACACTCATTCCCGGTTACTACACCGTGAAGGTTGGTAACAAGTCCGGCAACTTCACTAAGGAATAGACTCCCCGTCAAGGGAAAGATATATTGGAGTATTATAGTGAATACACCTACGGCAACGGATTCCATCCGCTGTCCGTAGGTTTTTTTTTCTTTTCCCATCCCACTTTAATCTTTAAGCTCCCCACTTTAATCTTTAATCTCCTCACTTTAATCTTTCCTCTTTCCTCTCTCCTCTCTCCTCTTTCCTCATTCCTAATTCCTCTCTCCTCACTCCTCATCTCTAAAAATCCCGTACCCGTCATAAATCGCCTGGCTGATTTTCTGGCGTACACGTAATGCGCTGAGTTTCTTGTTGTTTGCATCGGGGTGGACGCGGTTACAGAGGAATACTACAATGATTTTGTTTTCAGGGTCAGCCCATGCACAAGTGCCTGTGAAGCCTGTATGACCGAATGTGCGCGGGCTTGACGAGACGGCGGTGAAATTGTTTGGCGCCATGTCAAAACCGAGAGCACGGGATGTGCCGGGCTGTTTTGATATGAATTTTTCAACAGTTTTTTTGCTCAAATATCTGTGTCCTCCATACGTGCCTCCGTTCAGCATCATTTGGAACAGGATTCCGAGGTTGTATGCCGTGGAGAACAGCCCCGCATTACCCGAAATTCCGCCGAGTAACGCCGCCGCAGGGTCGTGTACGTCGCCTTGGAGCATGATATTTGTCCATGAATTGGCTTCCGTGGGCGCAATCTGGTCGGCTGGGATGTTGTGGGCGAGAGGCGTATAGAATGTGCGCGTCATGCCAAGTGGCTGATAGAAAGTGCGTTGCAGGAAACTGTCGGCGCGGCATTTTGCGACCTCTTCATTCGCCCATTGCATGAGAATCATGTTTACGTCGGAATATTGGTATTTTTTGCGTTTTTTTACACTGAGGTGTATGTAGAATTTACGCAAAGAATCCGCGTATTGGTTTCTGAGCCACAAACTGTCCGCAACTCGGGTTGTCGCGCTGTCCTTGTCATAATTTGGGCGGTAGAGTTCATTATAGGCGGCAGCGGCGAGCGTCGGCAAGGGGATTGTGTCGGTGTCGAGTCCAATCGTTGAGCCGAGCCGTTTCCATCCGATTTCATTGTTGCCGAAACGCAGGGTCGGTGTGTAGGCATAGATGCCGCTGCGGTGTTCGAGTATTGATTTGATTGGCACGTTCATGATTGGTTTTGGGAGCGTGTCGTCATAGTGTAGATACTCGCCGAGCGGCTTTTCAATGTCGATGAGTTTCTGGTCGTAGAGGTACATCGTCAGGAGAGTTGTCGCGCTGACTTTTGTGAGCGATGCAAGGTCATAGAGGTCGGAAGTGTTTACGCGGCGTTGCGTGTCGTCGTATGAAAGGCTGCCGTATGCCTTGTTGAACAGGATGTTGCCGTCCTTCGCCACAAAAACCTGACATCCCGGGAATGCGCCGTTGAACATTGCGTTCCTTATTATAGAATCCAAAGTGTCCTTGTATGCAAAGTTGAAGCCCGATTCACGCATGAGGCAGTATTTCAGTTTGTTAGCGTTGATTTTTATGCCCTCGTCGCGTTTTGCAATGCCGACTTCCCTGTATGGGTACGCGCCTTTAATGTCGATTTCGCCGAAAACCGCCCTTGCAGCCATCTGAGCGGCTGTGGCGTTTGAGCCGATTTGTTGGATGATGCATTTGCCGTCGAGGAATGAGAGGTTGTTGGGGTTGTCGAAATTCACGACGCAGGTCTTTCCGTCAGCGGCAGCCTTTTTGATGGCTTCGGCAGTGGCGGGATTTTCAATTTTTGAATTGAGCAAGATGACGCTGCGGCGGTTTTTGTTGCGCTTGTTGAGGGCGTTTGAGACGGCTGTGGCGGCGGTGTCGGTGTATTTGTAGCTATAATTTCCATACACTCCAGCCTGTGTGCCGAATGAAGCGATTTTCAGCCCGCCGATTTGGATGATTTCAATGTTTGAGCCGGAAGGGTAGGGCAGGAGTTTTGCATCGTTGTTGATGCAATGTATTGATTTCATGGCACATATCGCGGAGGCTTCGGTTGTCGTGAAGTCAAAAGATTTTGGAATTTGGTTCACCATGAGTGAATATTTGAGCTTCAGGATTTCGATAACCTTGTTTTCAATTATTTGCGCGAGTTCGGGGTTGTCTTTGAGGACTTTTTGGGCGCGGATGAGGAACATATCTGGGCTTGAGGAGCCTGTGATGAAAATGCAGTCAGATTCGATTGCGGTTTTTACGCTTGCGTCCGCCGTGAGGATGAAAGCGGTGTTTGTTGTGTCTTCATTGCCGAAAAATGCAATGCTGCGGGCGTGTTGAATTTTTGGGCGAAGTCCGAAGCCATTGGCGATGAAACCAGCCGTGGCGTCAAAACCTATTGCGTGTAAAGTGTCTGTCAATGAAGAAGTTACAACCCTTGTCACGAGAGAATCGTGGCGGCTTGCGGCGACGTTATGAGGGTTCATGTAGTTTGGCGAGGCGGGGATTGGGCGTTTGAAATGTAAGGCTACAAACCCTGGCACGCTGCCCCATGAGCCGAGCGCGTCGATTTGGTTCTTCATGGCTACAAACGTTCCGACAGGCAGCATCACGCCGCCAGGCACGGGACCGGATTGCAGGATGTAGTTTTCATTTGTTGTCGGTGCGTAGATGTAGAGTTGCATCATGCGCTCGTCGTCGGTCATTGCGGTAAAAACTGAATCCGCGTACCGCTCCGCGCCCATTTTTGGCATGACAGGCTCAACCTGCTGTTCCGTCATGGCACAACACTGCAATGCAATGGCGGTCAACACTATAAAAATATAGAACTTCATTTTCATAATTCACCCTTTTTTATATGAATTGCATGATTTCCAATTCATATTTCGTGCCATTTGTTCAGCACCCAACCTCCAAAAAGCAACTATCGCCATAGCTCAAAAATCTGAAATCATGAGCCATTGCGTAGTCATAGATTTCCTTCCATGCGTCGCCGACGGCTGCGGAAACCAAAAGCAGCAAAGTGCTTTGGGGCTGATGGAAGTTTGTGATTATGTTGCCGACGATGCGGTAGCGGTAGCTCGGGCAAATCATGATGCCAGTGGAGGCTTTGTAGGTGTCTAAGCCGTTGGTTTTCAGGTGATTGATGATGGCGCAGATTGCATCGGCTGGGGCGATGTCGGGGGCGTTGTCCTCATAACATTCCCATTGAGAAAGATGTTCGGCGGGTTCATTGCGGAGAATTTTGCAGCCGAGCCAATAGAGCGATTCAAGCGTGCGGACTGATGTTGTGCCGACGGCTGTGATGTGTCCGAGGTGTGCGACGAGGTCTTCGAGGAAGTTGATGTTGACGCTGAAAAACTCCCTGTGCATCTCATGTTCGCCGATTGTCTGAGTCTTCACGGGCTTGAAAGTGCCTGCTCCGACGTGCAAAGTGAGCCGTCCGACCTTACAATGAAGGCGTTGCATCAGTTCGGGGCTGAAATGCAGTCCGGCGGTTGGTGCGGCGACAGAGCCTTTGTAGAGTGAGTAAACTGTCTGATAGTCAGTGTTGTCGGATTCTTGAGCCTTGCGGTTGAGATAGGGTGGGATTGGGATGCTGCCGGCGGCGTCGATGACTTCCGAGAATGATTTGCCGCCGTCCCACTTGAATTTTGCAATGACCTCGCCGCCGCTCACTTCCATTTTTTCAACTTCGAGCGTGACAGTCGAGCCGTCTGCGCATGGCAGGTCGCGGTGGAGATTGAAATTCTTCCATCGTTTGAGATTTCCGGCGAGACACTTCCATTGGCATTCCGATTTGGAGGCAAAATTGCTGTCGTAGTCGGCGGGAAAGTGGGGTTCGAGGCAAAAAATCTCAATCCGCGCACCGTTTTCTGTAAAAAATTCGAGCCTTGCGGGGATGACTTTTGTGTCGTTAACAACCATCAAAGTGTCGCTTGAAAGCATCTTTTCCACGTCTGAAAATACGCCTTCTGAAATGTGCTTGTCTTTGTATATCAATAGTTTACACTTGTCGCGGTCTTTCAGTGGGAACTTGGCAATACGCTCATCTGGGAGGTCGTAATTGAAGTCCGAAATTTCTATGCTTTTTGGTGATGTCATTTTTATTTTGTTTTTTTGCATAATAATTGTTCTAAATTTGTGCAAAAATAACTAACTTTGACGCAATAAAAAAGTAAAAAGCAAAATGAATTTCAAGAAAGGCGACAAAGTGAAGTTCCTCAACGAGGACGACCACGGCACAGTCACCCGCGTTACGGGCGAGGGTCTTGTGTATGTGCTTAATAGTGACGACTTTGAGGTGCCGGTTATGGCGCGTGAACTTATATTGGACGTGGACGCGATGCCAGTTGAAAAAAAATCTGACAAGCCTGCTCCCGCTCCTGAGCCTGAGGTGCGCACCTCGGAGCCGCGCAGGATTGTCCTGCACAATTCCACGCCCAAGACGCCAAAAAAAGACGGTCCGGAACTTTATGCGGCGTTTGTGCCGGCGGATGGAAAGCCGTTTGACAAATGTGACTTAGAGTTCTATCTCATCAATGACGGTGAGTTCAACATGTGCTACAACTACCTGCGCCCGATTGTGGGACGTCCGGGCTACCTCTCGGCTATGGGAGTTTTAGAGCCAGACACTAAGGAGTATATCGAGACATTCCGCCGCGCTGACATTGGCGAGATTGGCGGCATAAAACTCCAACTCCTGACCTACCGCGACGGTGACACGACGGCTCGCAAGCCTATTGAGGCGGAAGTGAAGGTGCACGCGCCGAAGTTCTATCAGGAGTCGTATTATAAGACTAATGACTTTTTTGACAACAAGGCATACGTCGTTTCCGTCCTCGAGGACAACGAGATGGATGAGGCTTTGAAAAAAATGAAGGACGGAAAAATCCAGCACAAGGACGCGCAGGACAAGTCCTCAAAACCCCAGCATCCGCAACGCAAGCCTGAAAAGGTTGTCATCGATCTCCACATCACGGAACTCCTTGACAATGATGCAGGTATGACGCCAAAAGATATGCTCGACTACCAGATGAAGGTGTTCCGTGAGAAGTTGGACGAATGTATCGCCGACCCTCATGTAAAGAAGGTGGTCTTCATCCATGGCAAGGGCAATGGAGTTCTCAAACTTGAACTCCGCAAGTGCCTCGACCGCAATTACAAACGCTGTCAGTATCAGGACGCATCGTTTGAGGAGTATGGCGGCGGCGCGACTTTGGTATATGTAAAATAACACTTCAAATACTACACGATGAAACTATTTGGTAAATGTAGAAAATATGTTGTTTTGTCGGCGGTTGCTGTGATGGCGTTTGGCTGCGCCGGCACGGTCAACAATGGCAACAATGGCACCCAAGCCGATTCGTCGGGCACTGCTCAGCACAGCCAGGGGCTCGACCCGAACCGCTCGGCGTTGCTGAAGGTCAACAACAGGCTTTTCAATGTGCCTTCGCCGATGCAGCTTGCAACGATGTTGAAGGGCTTCGGGCAGCCGTACCACAAGGAAATCCTCAATGACGTCGGAAATGTCGGGAATTACACCACGACCTTCAAACAGGCACTCAATGTGGGCGTGTATGGTGCGGATTTGGGCTACATCAACGCCTACGACCAACTCCCCGACGCAACGTCCTATTTCGGCGCGGTCAGGTCGCTCACGACGGATCTCGGCGTCCTCAACACGTTCAATGAGAAGACCATGGAACGCATAGAGCGCAACAGTGGGGACAAGGATTCTCTGCTTTCGATTGCATCGCTTGTCTATCGCGAGTCCGACGCCTACCTGATGAACAGCGAGCGCAACGAGGTCAGCGCGTTGATAATCGACGGCGTATGGGTAGAGGGTCTTTTCATACTGACGCAAATCTGAGATGTTGAAAAGATGAACGACAAGCAGTTCCAAATCATTGGAGAAC
>JAGCRY010000194.1 GCA_017964465.1 Bacteroidales bacterium
TAGTGGAGCTGCGGGGGGTCGAACCCCGGTCCGAACATGAGACCACCATGCTTTCTACATGTTTAGTTGCCTGTTGATTTTCGTAGGCAGTCCGGGAGGAAACGCCCTAACTACCTCTTATCCTCTGAATTTCATCGCCACATCGAGGCCTGCGACAACTATTCCACCTATTGATAGCACCTCCTTGTCGCTTGGGCGGCGGACGAGCCGGCGGGAGATGTCCCGTTCCCGGAACTCCTGTCCGGGAATTAAGCTAATCTACTGAAACTTCAATTAGGCAGCGAGAGCGTAGTCATAAGATTCGCCATTTATAGTTTTGTAACCCTGTTCACGGGGGTTGTTACCTGCCCCGACATGCTTACATGCCGACCTTGCACGCCGTCAAAACCAAAGACAGCCCCAATAATCGACGTTGCAAAGATACGATGTTTTTTAAAATAAAAAAACAAATAAATGATTTTTTTTCATTAAACGAATTAGGCATTTTAATATGTATTGTGCCAGGGGGACACACACGGCTATTTTATTTCGTCCTTTCAGGACTTGGGTTCAGCTACCGCCTCCTCACAGCGCGAATCGTGCATCCGTAACAGCGCATTCCGTAGTAGTCTGAAAGAATCTCCTCGGAATTGAATGCAAGACAATATGCAGTGGACCCTCCGCCCATAAAACCATCCGTTCTCGTCTGATAAATTGTGGATGTCCAGTAGAATCCGAAAGAACCAGCGCGACCACTATGCAACTGCTTCCAACCACCGGCAGGAAGAAACAGCGTATTGCCGTTTGGTCCTGTCAACAAGTAGCCATTCTTGCCGTTGAGCGTTGTCCATTTCCATTTACATTTGTCGTACAGCTCTTGGCACTGTTCCAGCGTGGGCAAGCACCAATCTTTGCCCCACTCCTGATATGCTACGTCGTGAATTACATCAAGGGTGATGCTACTGTAATCGTTGTAATTGTAGGTAATCCAATCGTATGTGTTTTTTGTGGAAATCTCACCCCAAGCGTAGTGGTTGCCGTAGTCCTCGGGATTGTCTGCTCCAATGTTGGTGTTTGCCCAGAGCGTGCCAGATGGGAGGCCAAGGTCAACAAATGGATGATCTTGCGCCGTGCAACACAGTGTTGTTAGCATCAGCGCAAAAAATGCGGATATAAAATGTATTGCTTTCATTATAAATAAGTGTTAAGAATTAGATACGTATTGGTCCGTGGGTTCACACCCCCACGGTAACATAAATTGATTATTCCACCGGCATCGTTCCGCGACCATTGTTGTTGCGCAACTTGTCGAAATTGACTGCCAACGAAAATTTGATGGTGTTTTGCAGCGGATTGGACGACGTAGTGGTTACTAAATACGCCATATCGAAGGTAAACGCCCTCAATGTCAATCCAACACCAACTGTAACATACTTGCGACCGCCCTTGTCCTTATGCTCCGAAAAATATCCGACCCTGCCCGCCAACGTGTTGGAATAGAGGTATTCTGCGCCAAAGGAATACGAAATTTCCTTCATTTCCTCCTCAAAACCGCCCGGCGCGTCGTTGAAACTTTGGAAAATGCCTGTCGGCACAGAAACATCGGGGTCTTTGCCTTTGAGAATCACCTTCTTGTCGTTGTCGTAAATCGGCGGAGTCGGCACAAGTAATTTGTTGCCGTCGAAGGTGAACATCACGCTATTGAAATCGTCGAAATCAAACTTGTAGCTTGCACCGAGTTTCAGGTTGGTGGGGATGAAATTGTCGTTGTTGGCAGAATAGCTCATCTTGGTGCCGATGTTGGAGATGTTGAGACCGAGGCCGAGGGTTGACGACCTTTCGCCAATCTCAAACTGTTTGTGGTAATACACCGCAATGTCGCCCGCCACTGAATGTCCCGCGTGTGTCTCGTCGGAGCCGCCAACGGAGATGCCGCCAGTCAAGTTGCTGTATATATAACGCATTGCAACCGCGCCTGAAAGGTTGTCGGCGAGTTTCAGAGTGTAAGACACGTCAAACGCAAACTCCTTGGGCGAAAAGTTTTTAACGACCGTGCCATTGTAATCCGTGAAAGCCATATCGCCGAGGTTGAAGTATGTCATTGAGTAGCCAACAGCCTGATTTCTACGGATTTTGGTGAAACCGGCAAGGTACGAAATGCTCATATCGTCCACGTACTTGCGCAGCCACGGCGTGTAACAGAGACCGAGCTCGCTGCGGCTCTCGTGGAAGAGATATTTGGCAGGATTCCAATGTTGAGAATACGTGTCGGGCGTCGTGGCAACACCTGCATCACCCAATCCGCCCGCCCTCGAATCAGGGGCGATGGTCAGGAACGACGCGGCAGTCATTATGATATTGGACTGATTGTTTCTACCGGCAACATCTTGTGACGGCGTTATTTGCGCGTGCAGCCCGCTTGTGGCAAACGTGGCGGCAAGCACCATCAGAGCGATAGTTTTTTTCATAGCAAATTAATTTGTTTGGCGCAAAATTACATTGTTTTTGGCGGATATGGAAATGTTTTAACGTTTTTTTTATCGCAGATACAGCAACTTTTCCCTTGCCATCGCCTTCCTGCCCTCCTGATTGCAGATGCGAAGCCGATAGAAATACACGCCACGCGCTATGCGGTTGCCATAATTGTCGAGGCCGTCCCAATCTATTGGACCACAGCGAGATTCGCCGCCCGGGAGAACGCCCGTCAATGTCCTGACTATCTTGCCCGACATCGTGAAAATGGTGATTTCGTAA
>JAGCRY010000195.1 GCA_017964465.1 Bacteroidales bacterium
ACACCAAGAAATACTACCTCTTTGTAAGTTACGGCCCGCTCGTTACTACTTATAATGTGCGCGTGTGCGTCGCCGACAAGCCCGAAGGCCCTTACAAGGACTACCTCGGCGTGGATCCTCGCGGCGAAGTAAACACTTTCCCCGTATTGACCGCTCCGTATCGCTTTGAAAATCACGGCGGTTGGCAGGGAATGGCGCATTGCACCTGTTTCGACGACGGCAACGGCAACTATTACCTCGCCTCGCAGGGACGTTTGCAGGAAGAACCGGGAATGATGGATTTGTGCATACGCCGTATGGACTTCCGCGCAGACGGTTGGCCTATGGTTTCGCCGGAGAGATTTGCGGGCGATGCTCAGCAAAAACTCTCTCAATCAGACCTTTACGGCGAATACGAAATCATCCGCATCCAAGACAGATATGTGGAGAAGGAACTCGCCGACGGTCAGAGCAACGTCTTGCTCGACGAAGAGGTCAACAAGTCGGAACGCCTGACGCTCAACAATGAAAATATTTCTGACTTCAAGGACGGATTTTTTAGCCTAACAATCAAAAACTCCAAGATTGACGGCATAAAATCCTACATCGGACACGATTGGGAAAACCAAAAAACAACTGTCCTCTTCACAGGCATTGATAATCAAGGCTTTGCAGTGTGGGGTAAAAAAATCAATTAACCAAAAATTTACATTAAATCCACTTATTGCGGCGATTTGTCCACCTTGTTAACATTCGGTTAACCTAATTTAGCGGTCAGAAAACAACGGTTGATTTCTCGTTGCAACCAATAAAAACACGAAATTTTTAATACTTAAATTTAACGATATGAAAAAGAAATTATTACTATTTGCAGGCTTGTTGGCACTCACGCCGGCGGTAGCGCTCGCCTACTCGGGCGACGCAATGCCCACAGTGATTGCCGCTCCCTACGACAACATCACCGTCAAGGGCACGGTGGTGGACGAAACAGGCAGCCCGATTCCGGGCGCGTCGGTTTACGTGAAAGGCACTACAAACGGAACTATCTCCGACATCGACGGTAACTTCTCTCTCGATTGCCCCTCCGATGGCACTCTCGTATTCTCCTACGTGGGCTACACGACACAGGAAATTGCAGTGAACGGTCGCACAAACCTCGGCACTATTTCTATGAAAGAAGACAACCAAGAAATCGAACAAGTAGTCGTAATCGGCTACGGTACACAGAAGAAGGTCGATTTGACTGGTTCCGTTGCAGTTGTTGACGCCGAGGAAATGAAAAAAGTCTCCAACTCCAACATCTCCACAATGCTCGAAGGCAAGGTGGCAGGCGTACAGATTACCTCCGACGGTCAGCCCGGCGCCGACCCGAATGTCCGCATCCGTGGTATCGGTTCATTCGGCTCCACAGCACCTCTCTATGTAATAGACGGCGTGCCGATGGGTACATCCATCCGTGACTTCTCACCCAACGACATCGCATCCATCCAGATTTTGAAGGACGCATCCGCCGCAGCAATCTACGGTTCGCGTGCTGCCAACGGCGTGGTAATCATCACCACAAAGCAAGGCAAGAAAAACCAGCCCATCAAAATCGATTACTCCGGCTACTTCGGCATCGACAATGTCAACAAGAACATCTACGACGTGATGAGCACCGACCAATTTGTGGAGTACATCCAAACCGCCACCAAAAATTCCGGCTCGGCTCTCCCCGCAGGCTACGACGCTTCGTCCGACAAGTATTTTCTCAAAGAAGGCAACTACGTAAATACAGATTGGTTTGACGCAGTATTCAAGATGGGAACACGTCAAAACCACAATGTAAACCTCTCCGGCGGCTCCGAAAAGTCAACCTACAACATCGGCGTCGATTTCTTCGACCAGAAGGGCGTTGTGGAAGGCACGGGTCCCAATTACAAGCGTTACACCGTCCGCGCCAACAATACGATGGACATCAAGTTCCTCAAACTCAAAACCGGCATTGTCTATTCCCACTCCGACCAGAACAATATGTCTATCTCCAACGGCAACGAGTACATCCAGGGTCTCAGCGGCGACCAAGGCAACTTTATGACCTCCATCCTCGTGATGCAGCCCACAATCAAGGACGTGGACGAAAGCACTTGGGTATTGGACGGTATTTACAGCGACGCCGCCAACTATCCCTACGACGCATACGGCTACGGCGTTTACGACAAGGCTGTACACGGAGAAATCGCTCAGTCTAACCCCTTGGTGCTCAACAACATCATCGAGCGCAAATATCAGGTGGACAGGATTGTAGGTACGGCAAGCGTCAATGTTGACTTGTTGGATATGTTTAAGTTTGCAAGCACCAACCACAAACTCTCCTACAACCTCAACCTCTCTTACAGCAAGACCTACGCAAAGGACTTCGTATGGGTTCCGTCGTGGTATCAGTCTGAAAAAATCAAACAGACCGTACAATCTTCACGCCTCGACCAGGGCTACCGTCAATACACCGACGGCTTGATTGAAAATACAATCAGTTACGAAGGCACTTTTGCCGACAAGCACCACTTGAATGTGGTTGTTGGTCAGACTTTTGAATCCGAATTCTACCACACACTCACCGCTTGGGGCTACGAATACAGCGCACCCATCTATCAGCAAATCAACAATGCTGCCGACCGCGACGGTTCTTCCTACGAGGACGAGCATACCCTTGCATCCTACATCGGACGTATCACTTACGATTTCGACAGCAAATACCTCCTGCAAGCCACTGTACGTCGCGACGGTTCGTCAAGGCTTTCCAAAGACGACCGTTGGGGTTGGTTCCCGTCCATCTCCCTTGGTTGGAGGGTTGACAAAGAGCCTTTCTTCACCATTGACGACCGCATCGTAAACCTCTTCAAAATCCGTGGCAGTTACGGTATTCTCGGTAACGAAAACATCGGCAACTACCAGTATATGCAGACAATGGCTCGTAACAACTTCGCTTACTCATTCGGCGGCAACATCGTTTACGGTTCGGCTGTGTCAACCTTCAACAACACCGCAATCGCGTGGGAGAAGAAAAAATCCACTTCCGTCGGTTTGGACTTGGGACTCCTCGACGGTCAGATCGACTTCACATTCGAGTGGTACAAGAACGTTTCGGAAGACCTTCTCTACTCCGTACCCGTACCTGCAACGGCAGGCGTAAGCAACGAATCAGTTACAATGAACGCCGCAGAGATGGAAAACAGCGGCTTCGAGTGGAGCGCATCTTATCACAACTACATGCACAAAGTTAAATACGACATCTCCGTCAACGCTTCTACATTGAAAAACAAGGTTGTTTCCCTCGGCTTTGGCAACGACTACTACCTCACTGGCGATTATTACACCAAACTCGGCGAAGAACTCGGTCAATTCTACGGCTTCCGTTACGAAGGCATTATCCAAGATCAGGCACAACTCGACACTTGGAACCAATATGCCGCATCAAAAGGCAAGACCGAATATCAGCCTGGCGCAAGAGTTGGCGATTGTATCTACAAAGACATCAACGAAGACGGCGAGATAACCACCGACGACCGTGAAATCCTCGAATCGGGTATGCCCAAATTCAACTTCGGCATCAGCGGCCGCGTAGAATACAAGGGTTGGGATTTGACGGTTTCCACATACGGCGTACTTGGCTACCATGTTACCGACCACATCTACAACACCATCACAAGTTGCTACGGTGCAGGCAACAAGGATCCTCAGGTATTAAAGGCGGGCGAACCCAACGTTTACTACTCTTCTACTGAGGCGGGTCAGTCTTTGGCTTGGAACGACTTGTTCAGCGAGCGCAAAATCCAGAACGCCAACTATTGGAAGATTGCCAACGTAGAACTCGGCTACAACTTCAAGGACGAATGGTTTAAGGGCGTTGTAAGCAACGTAAGGGCATACATCAGCGGACAAAACCTCGCTACCCTCACCGGCTACAAGGGCTACAACGTTGACTACGCTCCCGGCACATTCACTCCCGGCTTAAATTACTGTTCGTTCCCGACACCGAGGACATTCATGTTTGGCATCCAAGCATCGTTCTAATTAACACTAATACAAATTCTTAAAATAAGGACTCAATTATGAAACTTAAAAATATAATGCTTGCGGGCTTGGGACTGACAGCGTTGATGGGCGCAACCTCTTGCGAAGACCAACTCGATGTCGTAAACCCCAACCAGCAAACCACGGCAACATTTGGCGCAAGCGGTTCAGAATTGGACGAAGTTGTTACGGCTTGTTACAACCGAATCCGCATCGAGGGCACATTCGCCCGCGTAGGCTACCTATACGAAGTAGTGGCAGGCGACGAGGTAAATTCCTACTCCGACAACGATTGGTGGCGTCCGTATGACTACTGCAACTCCACATCGCCCGCAGACGGTCCACAGTGGCCATTCCGCGATTGGTATTACGCCATCAACACCTGCAATCAGGCTCTCTTCTACCTCGAAAATTCAGGCATGGACGCAAGCACCGAAGCCTACAAGAGGGCAAAAGGTCAGGCTCTGTTTTTGAGGGGTCTCGCCTACTACGAACTCGCAGCCTACTATCAGGACATACCGTTGATTACAACCTACTCGGTGAAGTCTATCGACGACCTCTACGTATCCACCAATACACAGGCTGAGGTGCTCGACCAAGTGGAGGCAGACTTCAAGGAGGCAATGACGCTCCTGCCCAAGAAGGACGAAGGCGGCGAGTGGGCAAACGGACGCGCCACTTGCGGTGCAGCGGCAGGTTTCTACGCCCGCGCATTGATGTTCCGCCACAAATTCAACGAGGCTCTCCCCGTATTGAAGGACATCATCGCCGGCACCTACGGACACTACGAACTCTGCAAAAACTACGGCGACAATTTCAAATCGACCATCGAAAACACTCCCGAATCGCTGTTTGAAATCCAGTTTCTCGATTGGGGCGTAGGCGGCTCCGATATGGAATGGACTCCCGTCAACAACTCCAAATCCTCGTCCCAAGGTCAGGCATTGGAAACCGTATTCTCCGGTGGCGACTTTGGTGGCGGTTGGAACGACCTCGGCTCCACACCTTGGCTCTATCAGACTTTCAAGAGCCAGAAGACCAAGGACGGCACAGTGGATCCCCGCCTCTATTGGACTCTCATCTCCTACGAACCCGACTACGACAATATGGAAGGATTCGAGAACAAGGCTTACACCCTGCCCGTCACCAAGCACGTAACCACCGGCGCACACAAGGGCATCTCCATCTGCAAGCATACCACCGCCCGCGAAAACCTGTACAACGTAGTTGCAGCGGCAGGTCTTAGTTGCGGTGTCAATATCCGCCTGATGCGCTACTCCGACGTTCTCCTCCGCGCCGCCGAGTGCGAAAACGAAGTGAACGGCCCCACCCAGCAAGCCATCGATTGGATCAACGAAGTTCGCAGCCGTGCTAATCTCAACGGCCTCAAACTCAGCGACTTTTCCTCCAAGGATGCACTCTTTGAGCAGATAGCCAACGTGGAGCGTCCCACAGAGTTTGGCGGCGAACACGGACGTTTCCATGACATCATCCGTTGGGGATGGCTCTATCAGGCTGACCGCCTCACACAACTCCGCAAGCACGCCTGCACATATTGGGACGACGAGGCCAAGGTTGGCTTACTTCCCCAGACCTTAGAGGAGGCAAATGACGACCCGTTCTCATTCTGGAAACCAGGACATGAATATCTGCCTGTTTACGACAGTTACATGAACTCCAACTCCAACCTCAAAGGCAACTCCGCCAACAAGAGCGAATCCAACGAATCGTTCTACAACGGTTACACAATCCACCCTGTTGTTAGCGGCATCGGCGTACAATAACATTTTGATTTTCAACGTAGAGACGTGTTTCATCGCGTCTCTACATTAAACAAAACACATTAATACAGAACAATTATGAAACTCAACAAATATATCACAGCAGCGGCAGTGGCGGCTATGTTTGCCACCAGTTGCTACGAAGGCGAACTCTACGACGAGGGACCCGATTGGGTATCTGACAAAATCGCCGAAGAAGCCGCCAAGAAAGCAGCCAACCAAGGCGGCGAGGAAGAGGAAGGCATCACCTCTGCCGAAGATCCATACCAAATTGGCATCACAGGCGACTTTTCCAATGGCTGGTGGGGTACATTCTCCAAATACTACAAACTCGGTAAAGGCGACACCCTGACACTCAAATTCAACAACTATTCCGACTGCAAAGCCAATTACCACAACTGGGTTGGATACGTCACCTCTGACGTTGACATCAAGACCGACGGCTACACCGAATATATGGGACAACGAGCCGACCGCTGGGACAACGTCCTTCAAGCAAATGCCGTATTCACAGGCTCGATGGTTGAAGAACTCACAGAAGATGCCAACTGGGCTGCCTGGCTCAAAACTATGGACAATGCATCTGTAACATTCCAGGTGATAAGGAGCAACAGGGGTCTTGTTACAACCTATTCAACCACCACGACTTCCGACGGCAAAGAATGGACTTGCAACCAAGAAACCGGCATAGCCACCGAGGGCGACTATGTGCGCGTATTCATCGTATGCGAGGAGTCATACGTGCAATTCAACTACTCCAACAAAGCCGGTGAACTCGACCCATTGTCAACAATTGGCGAAGTAGACCTCGGCGACGACCACGCACCCGTATCAATCTCCGTAGAAGGCTACCCCACTGCCCTCGAACTCGGCGACGACGACTTCTGGAAAAACGCCGTAGCAACCGTGACGCTTGACAACGGCGCAAAAATCACCGCCGACAAAGCTGACATCACATTCACAGTCGTGCCAGACCTGACCACCGTCGGCGAAAAAATGGTGGTGCTCTCATACAGCAAGACTAAAAAAGGCGGCTACGCACAGGCAGTGGGCACATCTTACAAACTAGAAGTAACCGCGCCTATCAACTCCATCGAAATAGAAGCCGCCAACACCGTATTCTATTACAAGCCAGGCACCACCACGCCGCCCACAAAGGACGACATTGACGTGGCAAGTTTCATCAAGACAGTATGGGGCAAAACAGGAAGCACGGACGTCGAAATACTTGCATCCGACTACAAAGTCGAAGTAACCTCCGTCCCCGCCACAATGACCGACAAAATAGTAATCACCGTAACATACAAGGATTTTACGGACGTATTGGAAGTGGCGTTGGAAGAAGAAAAATACAAGGAAGTAGCACACGGCATCACTGGTGACCTTGGAGCCACAGACGCTGGTTACTACGCATCCATCACAGATGCAGTTGAATTGAAAAGCGGCGAAACCGTGACATTCAAATTCGATATGGAAACGGCTGGCGAGGCTTGCTACAACGGATGGGTAGTTATCGTAAAAGATGCCGACAACAACGACAAAGTGGCTCTTCGCCCTGACAATTGGGACAATGTGGCTAGCGGCAATGCCGGCATAGCAACATTCCTCACCAATCCTAACGGCGACATTGACGAAGACTGGTGGAAAAATGGAAGCGGTATGGCTACAATCACCAAAAAAGCCAATTGTGAAATCACATTCAAATACTTGGCTGGCGTAGTGTCCATCACAACAAAGACAGTTGCCAACGGAACAATGATAGGAGAAACCAATTACGATGGATACACCTACACCACAACATATTCGCCTAACATCGGCACCGAAACCTGCAAAGTGGCACTTACAATAGACCACGCAAAACTAACATTCAAATAGTCAATCATTTAGCAATCTCACAAACCTTCCCCCGCTGTCTTTTTTCAATTGGCAGCGGGGGATTTTTTGCAATTGTCCACCCCCACAACCCCTTTTATGCACCAATATGCGCGTTTTGTCCACCACAAAAATACATTAATCCATCCATACTTACAGATTTTATCCGTAATTTAGCATCATCAAACAAACAAGATTTCATTAACCACTTAATATCTGAAAGCAATGAAAACAAACAGACTACTCACCGCCTCGCTCGCCGCGCTCTTGCTCTCCGGCGCATTATCATCATGCGGCGACGACGACCCGAAGGACGAAACATACCTGCCGCCCGAAACCGAAAAACCCGACCCGGGCGAATCCACACTCCCCGACGACAAGCCCGCCACAGACCTTGACAAGTACGTTGCGCCCACTTACAACGACGACTACCGCAACATTTCGGGCTGGGCGCAAAAGGACAAATGGAACCTCGCCAACGTCCACGACCCGTCAATCGCGTACTTCGACGGTTACTATTATATGTACGGAACGGACGCTTCATACGGCAACGAACACCTCAAAAATACCAACGGCAGGCATTTCCCTGGCAAGCGCAGCAAAAACCTCGTTGACTGGGAGTTTGTAAATGGTCCTTTCAACGACGTGCCAGATTGGGTGCTTACCAAACTCAACGAAATCCGCAAAAGTATGGATCTCCCCGAAATCGCCAAGACGAGCGACGTCAACTGGGGCTACTGGGCGCCCGTAATCCGCACTGTCAACGGCAAATTGCGTATGTATTACAGCATTGTAGTTGACAATTACATCAAGAGCGGCAAAAAAATCGACCAAGCCTTCGACGGCAGTTGGAGCGAGCGCGCATTCATCGGAATGTGCGAAACATCCGACCCGTGGGGCGGCAACTGGGAAGACAAGGGCTATGTAACTTGCTCATCCTCCGACAAGGGTCTCAATTTCACCCGCGCCAAACAAAACGGCGACTGGGGCAACGCTTATTTCTTTTATAATGCCATCGACCCCACCTACATCGTAACCTCCACCGGCGAACATTGGCTCATCCACGGCTCATGGCACAGCGGATTTGCGGCATTGCAGATAGACCCAACGACCGGCAAACCTCTCCTCGCCACCGACACCGACCCGTGGGCAGACAACGCCACATTGCTCCAAGAACGCTTTGGACGCAGAATTGGCACTCGCACCGCCAACAACCGTTGGCAGGGCAGCGAAGCCCCCGAAGTAATCGAAAAGGACGGCTATTTCTACCTCTTTATGGCTTACGACGGTCTCGACGTGCCTTACAATACCCGCGTAGTACGCAGCAAGAGCATCGACGGCAGCGCAGAATCATATTTTGACATCACGGGAAGAAATTTCACCAACGGTCGCGGTGATTGTTACCCCATCGTAACCCATCCCTACAAATTCAACGGCAGCAAAGGCTGGGTGGGCATTTCGCACTGTTGCGTGTTCCAAAACGAAACGACCAAAGAATGGTTCTATTGCTCGCAGGGACGATTCCCCAACGATGCAGGCGGCAACGCTCCAAACGCCGTGATGCTCGGCCACGTAAGGAAGATTTATTGGTGTCCCAAATCTCCCGACGCACTCGACGACCTCTGGCCTATCGCCTCGCCTGAACGTTACGGCGCAGTACCCAACGTTGCCATCAGCAAAGAAGACCTCGTTGGCAAATGGGAACACATCAACCTCGAATACAAATACGCCGAGCAAAACGTTTCCAAAGAACTCGAACTCAAATCCGACGGCACAATGTCGGGCGCACTCTCCGGCACGTGGTCATACGACGCCGCCAAAAAATACCTGACCCTCGACGCTGGTGGCACAAAATCCATCGTAGTAGTTGACCGCGAATGTGATTGGGAGTCCAATCCGCGCAAGGCGACCATAGTCTATGCCGGCATCGAAAACGCCGCATCTGCACCCAAAACCTTCTGGGGCAAAAAAGTAGAATAATGCAATAAAATAATACTTACAAAAAACGGCTGCCACATCGCGACAGCCGTTTTTTTTATTTATATTTGCAGCACAAAATATCATCAAAATGAATGATAAAAAAACGCAAAAAATTGGATTCCCTGCCTTTGCAATAATGATGTGGGGCTATACTATATGGACGATTTGTACTACGCCGTTCTCTTTCTCCCAAATGCATTATTACAAAGGCACTGTTTCCCATATCGAAAGATACACATCCCCACCGACTTTTTCCATAGAAAATCTAAAATATGTTCGATTTAAACTGATATATGGCGACGACCCCAAAAAAACAGTCAAGCAAATTCACATTGGGGATACGGTAGAGGTTTGGTATGATCAACAGAAAAGATCTGAATTAGGATGGATACCTGCCACAAGACCGTCGGAATATTCCTATTATGTAACCCAATTGAAAATCAACTACAAAACAATAGTTGAATATTCAAGTTCTTATTTCTTAACATATTACATTGTCTGCGCCATTTCTTTGATTGTGGCAATTATAAGCACAATATACTACTTCAAGAATGATTATCCAAGCAAATAATCTTCATTTGCTCACCTCAACTATAACCATCTCAGGCCGTGCGCTTGTCCTAATTGGCGGGCCCCACGTGCCGTAGCCAGATGTCGTGTAGAAGTCGGTGTTGAGTTTGCGGAGTTGACCATAATCATTTTCATACATACTACTCGACAGTACAAACAGCGGCCACAACTGCGCACCGGCGTGAGTGTGTCCCGAAAGTTCGATGTCAATTGCGCCCGAATTGGCGGCCTCATCGAGATTTTTGGGCTGATGGTCGAGGAGAATTGTGTAATCGTTGCGGTCGATATTGGCAACAACCTCTGTGAGCGGCTTGCGACCGCCACGTTTGCCACCTGGACGCCCCGCCGAAAAATCTTCACGCCCAACAATCGTTACGCCAAAGGGCAACCTTGCCGTAGAATCGCGCAAGACAGTAACGCCGTGTTTTTTGAGAAATTCGTCGGCGACATTTGCATTGCCAATCCATTCGTGATTGCCATTGACGGCAAAAATTCCATAACCCGTCTTGATTTCGCGGAGGATGTTGCCAACATTTGAATTGACGACAGGTTCAGGGTCGCCATCAAAAAAATCACCCGCAATCACCACAAAATCAGGATTTTCGGCATTGATGCGGTCTTTGAGCACTTCCATAAAATGATCACAATTAATCATTCCGAGATGCACATCCGAAATCAAAACATACTTAAAATCGCGCGAAATTTCCTTGTGGGTCTTGTAACTAAGATGCGTCGTGGTAGGGAACTTGGCGTTGAAATATCCACAAATCAACACCAACGCCGTAATGATGCAGCCCACAAGCGACCACAGATGCCCGCCCGAATCGCCGTAACGGTATCTGAATGTCAGGATTTCCGCCTTTAATGTAAATGCGTTGATGCCGCGCAGTATGTCGATTAGCACAAATGTCAATACAAAATACAATATCGCCGCAAGCATCCACGCGCCCACGTGCAGGAATGGCGTACTGAGCGCGTAATGTCCGCCGCGTTGCAGCATCATACCCACCAAATACGAAAAAAACACTATCACATAGACGCATTTTGCAACCACCGACAGCCAAGTGCCAGGCGCGGGCAGCAACGGCCTCAGCCTAAAATAGATATAGACCGACGAACCAATTATCAACGTCATAAACATTATCAATACCGGAAACATAGATTTCATTTTTTCACATAAATATTTGTTTAAAGCGCGCCAAAGTTAGAATTAATTTGTAACTTTGCAAAAATTAATTATATTAAAAAATATGAAACCAACACTCGTAGTATTAGCCGCCGGAATGGGAAGCCGTTATGGCGGACTCAAACAAATTGACACGCTCGGCCCTTCGGGTCAGGCGATTTTGCAATATTCGTGTTTTGACGCCGCCCGCGCCGGATTTGGCAAAGTGGTGTTCGTCATAAGGCGCGACATTGAGAAGGATTTCAAGGAAGTAATCATCTCCAAAGTGAGCCGCTCAATCGCCTGCGAATATTGTTTCCAGGACAAGACCGATTTGCCGGAAGGATTCTCACTGCCCGCCGACCGCGAAAAGCCGTGGGGC
>JAGCRY010000196.1 GCA_017964465.1 Bacteroidales bacterium
CCGCAGAATGCGTCAACAACGTAGAGTTGCTTGTTGGAAAGTTCCTTCTTGGCGATGTCCTTCACCTTTGCCCAAACTTCCTCGGACATGGGGTGGTTGTCGTTCTTGTAGCCTTCGGTGGTCCACCATACCTTGTCGTGGCTCTGAGCGTCGTCCACGATGTACTTGTCCTTGGGCGAACGGCCGGTGAAGATACCGGTCATTACGTTTACCGCGCCGAGTTCGGTCTCCTGGCCTTTCTCGTAGCCAGTGAGGGCGGGGTTGATTTCAGCCTTGTAGAGGTCCTCGTAGGAGGGGTTGTGAGCGATCACGGTAGAACCAGTGATGCCGTACTTTGTCAAATCTAATTTGCTCATTATGTTATTAATTATTGTGTTGTTAATTATTACCTATTTTTGGGCATCGCAAAAGTACTTTAAATTTTTAAACTGAACAATTATTTCTTAAATTTTTAACATTAATTTATTGTTAATATTAGAATGTGAAGATTGAGCCCTTCCTCCATGTCTGCACAGCATGGTCCCAGGTGGTCTTAAACTCGGTGCTGCGTCTCAGGACGTATTTTTCGCCTGAGAGTTTTGTGCGTGTGCGGCGGAAGACGAACCTTATTTTCTGTCCGCTCTTTGTGTCGTGGTATGTCCATACTTCCGATGTGCTTGTTATGGCGAGCATCTTCGGAGGTCCGAGTATGATATAGACCATTCCACGGTCTGTGAGCATGCCCTTGCGGTAGTCCGTGAAGAGCACGTTGCTGATGATGGCGCGTGTGTAATAGACTTTTATGAGTTCTTTCGCCTTTCGTATGTCGCGTGTGCATGAGTACCAGAAGTCGTCAACGGCGAGTTTTTTTGCAGTGGCGTGCCTAAGTGTGGCGTATTCTTCGGACGTGGCGAGGTATGCAATGGGGAGCATCATTTCTTCAGGCGTGGTGATGTTCGGGAAGTCGCCGTCGAAGCATGGCAGGACGTAGTTGCGGTTGTAGTTTGTGTCGGCGGTCGAGGCGTAGAGTTGAGCCGTGTCGCCGCGCAGGATGTAGCTTGAATTTTTTTCGGATGTTTTATAGAAAAGTGTCGTGTCCTCCACAGCCGGGTCGCTCGAATATGGCGAGAGCGGGATTTGGACTTCATGGGGCTTGTTGCCGGACATGAGGACGGGGTATTTTGAGTTGCAGAGGTAGTCGATTCTTACGGCGTCACCTTTTTTAATATAGTGTTCGGCGAGCGGTTGCATGTTCTGAATCCTTGTCGCCATGTAGTTGTCCTCGCTGAAGGGGTCGGTCTTGTCGATTTCTGTGAAATGTATGCTCATTTTTCCACGCAGGAGGTCTGTGACAGTGGTCTGCACGATGAACTTTTTGAGCTCCTGAGGCTTGATTTTGAGTTTTATGGAGTAGGTTTTTGAGGTCGGCTCCTTCGTGAAGGTCACAGTGCGGGTGCAGCTGTCTAAGAGTGCCGTCTTTTCATACGACTCCATCACTTTATAGAATATTTTCACGACCGCCGTGTTGCTTTTCTGGGCGTTTGCTTTTGAATAGAGGAGTTCTCCATCGTTGATGATTACATAGAGGTCAATGTCCTCGAGGTTGTTTTTCTTTGCGAAAACTTTCGGGTGGATTGACGTTGCGTATGGGTTGTACATCAGGGCGAGCTGCTCCGAGCCGTTGCTGATGATTGAGCCCGGCTGGTTCTCCTCGTCTGTGTTTGAGCGTCCCATGAGGGCGCATCCCGCTATGAGCATTGTAGCCGCGATGAGTGCGGCTGCCTTGAATATCTTGTTCATGTGTGGTTCCTATATAAAAAATTTCGGGGTGCAAGTTACAAAAAAATTGCCACGTGACAATAAAAAAAGCGCGGTAACGTAAAAATTACGTCCCGCGCTAAAATTAACCAACCTAACCTAACTATTTAACTTTACGCTAAATATAGTTTCAATTTTTGTGCCGATTTTTCATCAATTATTGATATTTTTGCAAAAAAATGATATTACCATGAACCTAATGTTACATGCCTGTTGTGCGCCGTGCAGTGCGCCGATATTAGAATCGCTTGGCAATCAAGGGATTAAGCCGACGATTTTTTATTTTAATCCCAACATCTACCCACGCGAAGAGTATGAAAAACGCCGCGACGAAATCGTCAGGTACACTCATAAGCTCGGCATACCTTTCATCGAGGGCGAATATGACCATGAAAAATGGCTTGATGCCGTCCGTGGTCATGAAAATGAGCCGGAGCGCGGCAGCCGTTGCCTTCTGTGCTTCAAGATGCGCCTTTTGGCGACTGCAAAAGCCGCCGCAGAGCATGGTTGCGACACAATCGCAAGCACTCTGTCCTCGTCGCGTTGGAAAAGTCTCTCTCAGATTGACGAGGCTGGAAATTTTGCTGTGGAAGGCATTGAAAACGTTTCATACTGGGCTAAAAACTGGCGCAAGGGGGGGCTCCAACAGCGCAGAAATGAGTTGATAAAGGAGAATGATTTTTATAATCAGCTGTATTGTGGGTGCGAGTATTCGATGGCGAGGTTAGAAAAATAAGAGTGGCTGCCAAAAATTTAACACAATATTTTTGCATATTTCATAAATAATCCCCAAATTTGCAGCATGAAAATAACAACAGCAAAACCTATGAAAATCAACACTTTGGCACGATTCTTGCGCAACGCAACGCAACGCAACGTAAACACTCTTAAACACCACGGAAACCACGGCGGCGTTCAAGCCGCCGCATCATATTTCAATCCCTTGTGGATGGCAGATAATGCCTTCCGCAAGGGATTTTTGTTTTCATAATTCACAATATTGTTTAACGTTTAAAATTTTCAAAGAGAAATGACAGAAAATTTTGAAAACAAAGTCGTAAATGACGTAACGACAAAAAAGAAATACGTCAGCCCGAAGATTGAGGTTTTCGAACTCGACGAACACGCTCCGCTTCTTGCGGGCAGTAGCAAGTGGGGTGATGGACCGACAAGTGGCGGTGAACTTGACGACTAATTAACTAACCTCAAAAAGCATTATAAAGATGAAACGAATCATTCTTTCAGCAATTTGTGGCGCATTTATGATGTTGCTTGCACCCTCATGCAGCCACGATGACGGCGACGACTTCGCCACTCTTGAGGAACAGACAGCAGTCTATGAACAGTCTTCTGTCGCCAACGAACCTGCCGCCACCGTGTGGCACGTAACTCTCAACGCCAAGACCGCTCCCAACGGCCTTAGCAAGGCACTTAGTGGCAACTACACAAGTGGATTCAAAGGACAGTTCGCCAAAGACGAATTTGTCTACGCATACAAGGGTGATAACCTCGTAGGCGAGCTCACCGCTCAGTCCGACGGCGAGACCACTAAATTCGATGGCATTTGGATGACAGAAGTGTCCGTAGATGACGTACTCGAACTCCGTTACCTGAGTCCAGGTTTCGAGTACGACGGACAGGATGGTACGCTCGAAAGCGCTTGCAAGCATTTCTATGCCACCGCCACAGTAAAAGTGACGGCAGTGGACGCAGATGCCAAGACGGTGTCTTTGGAAGATGCGACCTTCGAGTTCTGTTCCTCGATGGTGAAATTCACTCTCACGGAAAGAGACGTAACCTCATTCGAAATTAGTGACGGCAAAAACTACATCAAACTTGCACTTGCCGCCGCCACCAGAGAGATTTACGTATCGCTGCCGCCAAGTGAAGGAAAAACGGACTACACCATCATGGCGTCTGACGGAACGATAAATTTCTCCGTCATTAAATCCTACAACCTCGAAAACAACAAGTATTATTCCGCCAATGTAACGTTCTTTAAGGCGTTGAAAGGCGAGTTTTCGGTAGATGAAGATGGACATAAAGTGAAATTCGGTGCGGGCAACTTGAGGTACAATGCTGATGCATCGGCGTGGTCTTTCGCCCCCTCGCAGTTCTCCCGCATCGGTAATACATCTGGCAATGCCTCCGAGACAGAAGGTGTTCGCGACCTCTTCGGCTGGGGTACATGGCTTGAAGATGGCAAGCCGATGAACAGTAGTACAGACGTTGCAGATTATTCTTGGCCTGCCGGTAAAAACTCCGTAATAGGCTCCGATTGGAAGACGCTCTCACAAGACGAGTGGAACTATTTGTTTTTCCTTCGTACAACAACTAATGAAATCAGATATTCCAAAGGAGTAGTTCATGGGATAAATGGTGTTGTATTGCTGCCTGACGATTGGGCTGGTACATATTCATTCGCAAACAGTAATACCGCTAATGCTGCGTTTGCCGAAATATCAAATGATGATTGGGCAACTTTAGAATCCGAAGGTGCGGTATTCCTTCCCGTAACTGGACGTCGCAGCGACGGCATTGGTGTGAACGGCATGGATATGATGGGCTATTATTGGACGAGTACGCCTAATGGGGATGATCAAGCGCGTGGTCTGAAAATTTCAGAGAGCGTAGTGGAACTGTCTATGGCATATTATCAATACCGTTATTACGGTTATTCTGTTCGCCTTGTTCGTTCCGTGTCGAATTATTCTCCCGGTGAGGGACAAGGAGGAGGCGAAGATTAAACGTAGAATCTCCTTTAAATGTTGAATCACTTTTCCCGAAAACTTCTTTTTCCCGAGGTTTTCGGGATTTTTTTATTGTACACGAAAAATATTGCAATTCTCAAAAACTTCCATTATCTTTGCCGTCAAAGAAATTAAACTGCAAGATATTATGGGAAACTATATACGATTTGACTGGATGATAAAACGCCTTCTGCGCGACAAGAGAAATTTCGTCGTACTGGATGGCTTTTTGAGTGTATTATTTGGCCGTCAGATAAAGATAACGCAAGTCCTTGAAAGTGAAGGTAATCAGGAGACCGAAGATCAAAAGTTCAATAGGGTTGATTTGCTTGTTGAGGATGAGAAAAAAGAAAAAATCCTCGTCGAGGTGCAGAACGACCACGAGTTGGATTTCTTTCAGCGTATGGCTTTTGGAGCGTCAAAGATAATCGCCGACTATATGAAAAAGGGCGATGCTTACGCGTCGTTGCCCAAAGTTTATTCTGTCAACATCGTGTATTTCAGCCTTGGACAAGGCAAAGGCTATGCCTATCACGGCACCACGGTTTTCAAAAATATGTTCAACGCCGAAGACGAACTCAAACTTACGCCCGCACAAAAGTCGAAGTTTGGAGTTGATGAGGTTCACGGCATCTTCCCCGAGTATTACATTCTGCGTGTCAATAAGTTTGATGACGAAATCCACCAACCGTTACAAGAATGGATTTCATTCCTGAAAACCGGCGAAATTCCCGATGCGTTTACCGCCCAAGGATTGAAAGAGGCACGAGATATACTCCGTGTTGATGCGCTGAACGAGGAAGACCGCAAGATGTACAATCGGTATTTGGAAAATGTAAGATTGGCATTGAGCCTTGACGATTCGAGCCGTTACGAGGGATATGTTGACGGTCATATCGCTGGTCATGCAGAAGGCCGTGCAGAAGGACGCCATGAGGAGAAACTCGACATCGCCCGTCGAATGAAAGCCAAAGGTTTTGACAGCGAGACTATTGCTCAATTCACCGGTCTCTCCACAGATGAAATCTATAAACTTTAGAATTTAATGTCACTACAATCTACATCATACGAAAAATTCCTCTCTATTCTCCGCAATGCGCTGAATATCACCGACGAACTTCCGGCGGAGGTTTCGGCGGAGGAGTGGGCTGAATTATACAGGTTTTCACAGTCCCAGGCGTTGCTCGGCGTCGTCTTTGAGGGCGTGAGGAAAATGAAGGGCAATGCTGCGCCGCCGTTTCAGTTGCTCATGCAATGGACGGCAACCGCTGAAAGAATCCGTGCAATGAATCAAAGGTTCTATGCTGAATGTCAGCGGCTTACGAAGTTTTTTGAGGATAAAGGGCGCAAAACCGCAATCCTCAAGGGGCAGGCAAATTCCATGCTCTATCCCGACCGTTTCATCCGTCAGCCTGGCGACATCGACATCTATGTCGAGGGTGGCAAGGACAGCGTCATCAAGCTCTTGGACTCGCTGGGAATGTTGTCGAAGGACGAGGAAGAACTCATGTGCTACCATCATGTGCACCTCGAAAAACAGGAAGGCGACATTGTGGTTGAAGTTCATTTCCGTCCGTCGTCCGGGTTCTTCAATCCCTTCACAAACAAGCGTTTGCAGACTTTCTTGCTTGAAGAAGTGAAGTCTTCATGCTTGACCGAACTCGGTTTCTATGTCCCGACGATGAAATTTGCATTGGCAATGCAACTCGCTCATATTCAACGGCATTTCATCGATGAAGGCATAGGTTTGAGGCAGATAACGGACTATTATTTGCTCCTGAAAAACTGCACGGCGGAAGACCGCAACGCGATTTCGGGAATGTTGGGCAAGTTTGGCGTAAAGACTTTTGCGTCGGCTTTGATGTACGTTTTGAAGGAGTTGTTCATGTTGGACGAAAGCCTCATGCTCTGTGCGCCTGACGAGAAAAAGGGCAAAACGCTTTACAATGAGATTTTGGGCGGCGGAAATTTCGGATGGTTCCGCAAGGATCGCAAGAATGGAAACCTTTCAAGACCTTTGGAGCGCAAGTTACACTCCATGAAACTTTCATCACTCTATCCGCGTGAATCTCATTGGTATATGTTGCAGTGCGCGGGCAAATTCTTTGCAAAACTGCCGCAGAGAATAAAGTATAGAACATGGTCATTACAAACGATAAAAAAAGAAAACAGATGATAACAAGATACAAAGTCGGAAACCATTATTTTTCGATTGATGCTCCCGACGGCATCATACGCGACGATTATTCCATATTTTCCACTGTGGAGACTGGCGGCGAGGACGTTTTCTTCCTCAAAGTCGATTACGAGCCGGTTGGCATGGAAGGTTACGTGGAAGAAGTGATGCAGGAGGAAGAAGGTCAGGTTATACGCTCGGGTCATAAAGGCGAGCGCTGCGTGTTTGGGTTTGGGTTCGATGGCGTCTATACAGGCACTTTGGACTGTTCAAACGACTACCGCGAGGCTCATCTCGGGCTTGTCGCCGACGATTTCCGCACTTACACCGTTGACAATTCAATAATGGTGCTCTACGCTCTGGCGACCGCTCATAAATCGACGCTCCTCATGCACGCCTCTACCGTGGTCAACAATGGAAAAGCATACCTTTTCCTCGCGCCGAGCGGCACTGGAAAGAGCACACATTCCCAGTTGTGGATTAGGAACATCGAAGGCACAAAACTCCTCAATGACGATAACCCCGTGTTGGTCGTGGAGGGCGAAAATGTCATTGTTTATGGCTCGCCGTGGAGCGGGAAACTTCCATGCTATAAGAATGAGAGCTACCCCGTCGGTGCGCTTGTCAACATCAAACGTGCCAAATATAACCGCGCAACCCGTCTGTCGGGCATTGAGGCTTACGGCACGTTGCTCACTTCTGCGTCCGGCAAACGATGGGAACGCACTTTGGCGGATGCGTTGCATGGAACTATGAATCAGATTGTCAGGGATGTGCCGGTCTATCGCATGGAATGTCTGCCGGACGACGAGGCGGCGAAAGTTTGTTTCGGGGAGGTTTCGAGATGAACTACAAAGACATTTTGGAGAACGCCATACCTCAATTGACAAACGAAGGTCGCGAGGTTATTCTGCCGGTTGACGGACGGAGCATGTTGCCATTCATCGTCGGCGGCAGGGACAGCCTTGTGCTCATCAAAAAATATGACACGCTCAATGTCGGCGAAATCGTTTTGGCGATGACGAAGGAGGCGGGTTATGTCATTCATCGTATCGACTCCATTTCCGACGACGGCACATACGCCTTGCTTGGCGATGGAAACCTTGAAAGGCGCGAGCATTGCGGCTATGACGACATTAAGGCGGTCGCTGTTGCGGTCATGAAGCCCAATGGAAAGCGTGTGCCGCTCCAAAATGGCTGGAACAAGTTCACGGCTAAAATTTGGCGTGGGCTGCTGCCGATAAGAAGATATTTACTTTGGATTTACAGAAAAACTCATAATTTACCAAAATGAAACTCAAAGAAGGATTTGTAATGCGCGACGTCTGCGGCGAACAGGTGCTCGTGGGCGAAGGTGTCAGCGCAGTGGATTTCAATAGGCTTGTAAAGTTCAATGGCACAGCCGCTTTCCTATGGAAGACGGCGGGCGAGATTGGAGATTTCACAGCCGAGCAACTTGCCGCCAAACTGTCTGAGGAATACAACATCGACAACGCGACCGCGCTTGCCGACACTGAAAGGCTTTTGGCTTCCTGGCAGAAAGAAGGCCTCTTATGCTAAGATATGTCCGTTGGATTTTGGGCAACACAGCCGGCATACGCCTCAATTTGGTCATGCAGGTTGTGCTTGGACTGCTCAATGTTGCCTGTGCGCTCCTGATGGTGTGGCTCAGCAAAATGTTCATCGACGAAACCATACAAACCGGCGACGACATTGAAATCATTTATGTCATTGCATGGCTTGCGGCGGTAGTCGTGGCGGGCATTTTGTTGAGGCAGACTTACTATTACCTTTCAGTGAAGGCGAAAGTCAGGCAGGGCAACGGCATCAGGCTCCGAATTTTCAACAGGCTCATGCACCGCCAACTGTTTGGCAATGAGCAACTTCATTCCGCCGAAATCGTTTCACGCCTTGAACAGGACATCGACAAGACGAGCGACAGCATATCCACAATGTTGCCGGAAGCGGTGATTGGATTTTGTAAGCTCTTGGGCGCGTTCCTGCTGCTCAGGACAATGGACACGACTTTGGCGTGGATGCTTTTGCTTCTCACGCCTGCCTTCATCATCCTCGGAAAGTTTTTGGCGCGGCGGCTCAGGACGCTCACTCACGACATCCGAAGCCAGGAAAGTAAAATTCAAACCATCATACAGGAAAGCCTCGAACTTGACACCACGCTCCGCACTCTCGGCACTACGCCGTGGATGGTTGGAAAGGTTGATGGTTTGCAGGACGACCTCGAAGCGAAGGTCAACCGCCGCTCGAGGTTCACAGTCATCACTCGCTCCATGCTTGCCGCAAGTTTTGGGCTTGGGTATCTTGTGGCGTTTGTGTGGGGCGGTTTACAACTCAGGAACGGCGCAATCACTATTGGAGTTATGACTTCATTCCTTCAGCTCGTCGGTCAAATCCAACAGCCAATCCTCTCGCTCCTCAACCTCGTGCCTCAATTTATACACGCCACGGCGAGCATTGACCGCCTTGACGAACTCGATCACCTTGCGCTCGAAGGCGATGGAAATTTCACGATTGATGCAACCACAACCCTCATCCCAAAACCCAACATCAAGTTTTCAAACGTCGCTTTCAGGTATTCCGACAGCGGCGACGTGGTTCTAAAAAACTTCAACCGTGAAATCCTTTTCGGCAGCCATACGGCGATTGTGGGCAGGACAGGCGCGGGAAAAACTACAATTTTCAGGATGTTGTTGGGATTGTTGGAGCCGACGGAAGGCAGCGTGACACTTTATAATAATGAATACGAAATTCCCATCACGCCAAATACGCGCCCGTATTTTGTGTTTGTGCCGCAGGGAAACACCTTGATGAGCGGCACAATACGATATAATCTTTGCCTTGCAAATCCCGATGCTACAGATGCGCAACTCATTGACGCTCTGCATACTGCAATGGCGGATTTTGTCATGGAGTTGCCGGAAGGCTTGGACACGAAAGTAGGGGAGCGCGGCGGCGGTTTGAGTGAAGGACAGGCTCAAAGGATTGCCATTGCGCGTGGAATTTTGAGGAATGGTTCAGTGATGCTTTTGGACGAGATAAGTTCCGCACTCGACGAGGACACGGAACGTGAACTTTTTAAAAGGCTTTTTGAACGTTGTAAGGACAAGACAATCTTGATGATAACTCACAGGCTTGCGGTTGCGGATTTGTGTGACGAGGTTTGGAGGATGTGATTGATGATTTCTTTTGCAAACCTCACTTTCCTCTCCATCGGCAGCTGACCGTCAATCCAATTGATGCGCACGCCCATGCGCTCCATGCGGCGATACCAGGTCATTTGGCGTTTTGCAAATTGGCAGATTGCGATGTAGAGTTGTTCTTTCATTTCGTCGTAACTCATCTTGCCGATGGCATAGAGCGTTACGTATTTGTATTCAAGACCGTAATAAATGAGGTCGTCGGGGTTGACGCCCGATGCAATGAGGGTGCGCATTTCATCGACCATGCCGTTTTTTAGGCGTTCTTCGAGCCTGATGCGGATTTTTTCACGCTCAATGGGGCGCGGATTCTTGACACCGAATACAAGAGGTTCTATTTTTGGGTACGTGGGGACAACCTTTGGATTCTCCTTGATGAAAGTTTCAATTTCAATGCCCCTGATTGCGCGTTTTTTAGTGTCGGTGTCGGTGGTGTTATGGAGGGTTTTCATGGAAGCAAGCATTTCCTTCAATTCCTCCAAAGTATAATTTTCAAGCCTTGCGCGGAGTTTGGGGTTTGCTGGTACGTCTATGAGTTGATAATTTCTGATGACCGCCTCAATATATAGACCCGTGCCGCCGCACATTATCGGAGTACGTCCGGCGGCGCGAATCTGTGTGAAAACATCAAAAAAATCCTTCTGATACCTGAACACGTTGTATTTCTCGCCGGCGTCGAGGATGTCGATGAGATGGCACTTTACGGGCTCGCCGTTCACGACATAATCGTCAACATCCTTGCCTGAGCCAATGTCCATGCCACGATATACCTGGCGCGAATCGGCACTGATGACATCCGTGCCGAGTTCGTGAGCGAGGTGCGCGGCAAATGAAGTCTTGCCGCCCGCAGTTGGTCCAAGTATCGTGATTAGGTTCATATTTTTATAATGTAGGGACGTCGCGTGCGGCGTCCTTGGGTAGAGACGGTGTGCACACCGTCTTTACATTAATCAATAATTTTTTCCAACGATGCGTTGTACACGTGCATTGCCTTCTGCGACATGCCCATTGACGAGAATCCGCCGTCGGTGTAGAGGTTTTGCATTGTGATTTTCTTTGTCAAGTCCGAGAAGAGTGTCACGCAGTAGTTGGCGCAATCTTCGGCGGTTGCGTTGCCGAGGGGCGACATACGGTCAGAATAGTCCATGAGGTTGTCAATGCCCTTCACGCCTGAACCTGCGGTTGTCATCGTGGGCGACTGAGAGATTGTGTTCACGCGCACTTTCTTGTCGCGGCCGTAGATGTAGCCGAAGCTGCGGGCGATGGATTCGAGGAGTGCCTTAGCGTCTGCCATGTCATTGTAGCGGTAGAAAGTCCTCTGACCTGCCACGTAGCTCAATGCCACAACCGAGCCCCATTCCTTGATTGCGTCGAGTTTGTATGCCGTCTGCAACATCTTGTGGAACGAGAACGCCGAGATGTCCATGGTCTTTGTGTAGTAGTTGTAGTCAACGTCGTCATAGCTGCGGTTCTTCCTGACATTGAGCGACATGCCGATTGCATGGAGCACAAAATCAATCTGTCCGCCAAACTTTTCCATTGCGCGGGTGAAGACGTTTTTGAGGTCGTCCATGTTTGTAGCGTCCGCCTCCACGATTTCAGAGCCAGTTTTTTCAGCCAATTTTTTCAGCGTGCCAAACCTCAATGCGGCGGGTGTGTTGCTCAAAATGAACTCCGCACCTTCCTCGTGGCAGCGTTCTGCAATGTGCCAGGCGATGGATTTTTCATCCAACGCACCGAAAATAATTCCTTTCTTTCCTTTAAGAAGATTGTACATAATTTTAGTTTTTTGTAATTTGGGCGCAAAATTATTGATTTAATTTTGTTTTAACGTAGGTTTGACGTTATCTTTTTTTTAATTTTGCAATCTGAAACAAAGAATAAGAAATGAAATTAGAGTTGTTCATGGCTTCGCGCTTGGTGCGGGGCAAGGAAAATAATAAAGGTGTGGCGTCGTCAGTTGTAAGGATTGCAGTCGCGGCGGTCGCACTGTCGGTGTGCGTGATGATTGTGTCGATTTCGGTGATTGTGGGATTCAGGAACGAAATCATGGACAAGGTCATCGGCTTCGGCTCGTGTGTCAACATCATAAACCGCGAGAGCGCCGCAAACCTCGAATCGCTGCCGATAGACTCAAACCAGGAATTTTATCCCTCGATTGAGGACGAGGACGGCGTAAGGCACATTCAACGTTATGCCCTGAAACCCTGCATCTTCAAATCCGGCACCGACATCATGGGCGTCATGCTCAAAGGCGTCGGCGAGGAATATGATTGGAGTTTTTTTGAGAAAAATCTCGTTGCGGGTCATTCACTCGCCGCGCAGGACACCGTCTCCGGCAACCGCATTGTCGTTTCAAAAAAGATGGCCGACATGCTCAATCTTGAAGTCGGCGGCAGCGTCATTGCATATTTCATCCAAGACCCGCCGAGGATGAGGAAATATAACATTGTCGGGATTTATTCGACCGGTTTGGAGGATTGCGACAAGATGTTTGCAATGGTGGACATCGCTGGCGTTCAGAAGATTAACGGATGGAATGAAAACCAAATCACGGGATTTGAGGTCATGATTGACAACATCGCGGAACTTGAAATGATGACCGAAGTCGTGCGCGGCGTCGCGGGGTATAAGATTGCTGAGGACGGCTCAATGTTGCGCGTGAGCAATGTGCATGAAAATAACCGCCAACTCTTTGACTGGATTACACTTACGGAAATGAATGTATGGGTCATAATCGCCATAATGGTTTTTGTGGCGTTTGTGAACATGAGCACCGCGCTTTTGATTATCATTTTTGAAAAAGCGTCCATGATTGGTCTCATGAAAGCCATCGGCGCACGTAACTGGCAGATTCGCAAGGTTTTCATCATGCAAAGCCTGTATATTTTGATGAAGGGCTTGATAATTGGCAATTTGATTGCGTTTGCGCTCATCGCCTTACAACATTACACCGGCATCATCGCCCTCGACGCGGACTCATATTACGTTGACCATGTGCCGTGTACGTTGAATTTTTGGCACTTCGCGGTGGTGGATTTGGGTACGTTGGTTTTGATGACAATCATGATGACCTTGCCAAGCCTCGCAATAGGTTTAATGCAGCCGGCAAAAGTGATGGGGTTTAAATAGTTAATTTTTTAATTATTAACCACGGAAAACACTGATAACACGGAACTTTTTAAAACACGATTATTATTTCCGTGTCTTCTGTGTGTTCCGTGTTTAGAAATACAATACTTGCGAAAGTTGAGTAATTAATGCATAATTATTCGGACGATTTTGCGGCGAGGGCGAACATGATGATTCTGAGAAAATAGAATCCGAGGTTTGCGCAGCACATTGAGCTGTCGTACAGGCGTGTGAAAATGTTGTCTTCACGTGTGCCCATGTCCCAAATGACGTTTTGGGGTGTGATGCCCATTTGCCGGGCTTTGATGCTGTCCAAGCGGTAATAATCGACGTCTATGTCAATTTCAAAACTCAATTTGTCGGGTGTGCAATAGAGCGTTGATGAATAGCTTGATTTATCATATTTTGTGCATCGGATTGGCTCGTCAAAATCTATGTCTTCTGTATTGTCTTTGTGTTTGATGTATTTCCATTTGCCCCGTGCATAATGTCCGTCGCTTGCGTGGTGTGTGTATGTGCTGTCTTGATAGAGGACGATGTAATCGGGGAGGTGGTCTTGGCGCATCGCGAGGTCATAATAATACACGCCAATGTAGTCGTCCCGTTTGGTTTCCGCCTTGTGGAATGATTTTGCGAATGTGTAGATAAATGCAACTAAGAGTAGCAATATGATGCAAATTGAAGTTACCAATATGACTTTTTTTGTTTTTGCTTTCATGGCGGAGGCTATTTGTCGTTCAGTTCAAATCCCCAAAGCGAAATGTCGTCGCGCTGTTCCTCGAGGCCTTCCCAGTTGTTTAGCAATGCGTCCGCAAACATTTTTTGGTCTTGGATTTTTTCGGCGTAGGTCATTGAAATCATCATTTTCACTCGGACTGTGCCGAAACGTTTGCGCATGATGTTGTTCTGGTCCTTTATGCCGTCGGTCGTGAGGTAGATGCGGTCGCCGTTGTCAAGCATGAGGTCGTGGTCTGTGAATGAAAATTCCTCGGCGTAAGACTGTCCGCCAATTCCGCGACGGTCTGCCTCCACGGTCTCAACGTCATTGAGGGACTTGCGGTAGATGAAAATCGGCTGTTTTGCGCCTGCAAACTTCATTTCCCACTGGTTGCGGTCTTGGGAGACGGTGCGCCTGAAGCGGCAAATTGCAATGTCCATGCCGTCGTTGTTTTCCGAGACGTCCTGTTTCAGAGCCGCCTG
Organism: Bacteroidales bacterium; assembly: GCA_017964465.1. Taxonomy (GTDB): domain Bacteria; phylum Bacteroidota; class Bacteroidia; order Bacteroidales; family UBA3824; genus UBA3824. Next base: position 14,271 of record JAGCRY010000196.1, read on the forward strand.
GATTTTTTCATGCATGGTTTTGAGGATTATGGAGGGCGTGTACATTTTGTTTTCATTGATGAGCTCGCCGAGTAGCCTTATGCCTATCATGCTCATGAATGCGCCCGGAACGCCGTGACCCGTGCAGTCGCCAATAACTGCAAATGTGTATTCTGGAGTGATGGACAGCCAATAGAAGTCGCCCGAAACGATGTCTTTGGGCCTGTAAATGATGAAGTTATCAAAAAATGCCGACAGCTGTTCCTCGCTCGGCAGCATCGCCTCTTGGATTGTCTGGGCGTATTTTATGCTGTCTGTGATGTAGTTTGTCTTGATTGTGATTTGTTTGTTTCGGAGTTCAAGCTCCTGGAATGCGTCTGTGAGTTTCTGCGCCTGTTCCTCGAGGCGTTTGTGCTGCTCTGAAAGAACCTCGTTTTGTTCCTTTATGCCAGCCTGTTGGACTTCCATTTGAGCCGTGATGAGCGACAACATTTCGGCCTGCATGCTTAGTTCACGCTGATGCTCCGAGGTGTTTGTGATGTTGCCGTAGATGGCGTTTGGATCGTCCTTGTATTTGATTTTTGAGAGCGTGATGTTGAGCGAGATTTTATGGTCGCCTTCGCATATTTCAGTCTCGTAAGTCGCTATGAGGTCGCGTTTTATGCATTTTTCAATCGCTGCGGCTGCCGCTGGACTTTTTACTAACATCTCCACAATCTGTTCCGGCGTTTTGTCCGTGTCGTAGTCTTTGCTTTCAATATTTGTCCAGTATGTCTTACATTCGCTGCTTGCAATGAATTTCGGCATGCTCGGCGACGTCGCAATTTCCACAAGGAACTTGTTGTCGTTGATGATGGAATGGAGGTAGTCGTTTTCGGAGGTGAGTTTTTTGTGTGCGAAGATGAGTTTGTAGGTCAAAATCGTCGCAATTATCAAGAACACAAGTACAATAGACCCAAGGACAATAATGGAGACATCCCCTTTCGTAATCAAGAATAAAACAATGCCTGCTGCCGCTGGAATTAGTAGCGGCAGGTACGTTTGAGGTGATGTGTCCTTGTTTTGCTTATCGTTCATGGCGCCTTTTGTCTTGAAAAACGCAAGATACAATTATCTTTTTAAACCACCAAATTTTTATGATGAAAATTAAAAATTTTTTTGCGGGCGAGCCGTCCGCGTTCCATTATTTTTTCCAGGGCTGCAAAATTGTGGAGTTTGGCGAGCCGGAGTATTTTTGGGTTGGCGGGTTGAGTAGGATGGGGTAGCGGCTTTTTGTCATCACATACACTGCCACGGAGTCCATCCATGCAAAAGCCGATTCGGGTCTTGGGTGTGCACCGTCAGGGAATCGCTTGTAAGTCAGGTCTTTGGACGGGAAATAACGGCGACTTCCGACATTGTCCAAAATCATCTCGTTTATGCCGGTGTCAGGCTTCCAGTTCGGCGGTCCAATCCATACAAACGGTATTGTGTCTATCTGTTCCAAGATGTGCTTTACGTATGGAGTGCGCTTTTCAATAATGTTGCTCACGAAAAGTTCATTTGCGCCGAGGATGAGCATGATGTATGTCGGCTTCTCCTTTTCAATGAAATATTTGAGGGTGTCGGTCGTGCCGTACCATTCGGTCTGTGAACTGTACCAAATGACGGACGCCATTTCATGCCCGTTCTCCTTGCAATAGTCCCTCAGCCTCCATCTGAACTGCTCAAGCATGGAGTCGCCGATGAGCAAGATTTTCTGAGACGACGAGTCGATACCGGTGCGCGGCGTGTATTCAGAGTCGAACACCGCCTCAATCGTCACAGGCACGCTGTCACCCATCATAAATTCATAAATGCCTGACTTCTTTACAGGCTCACCGGCAATGCTGTATGTCGGTTTGACAAACGAATACGCCGACATGACTATCGTCGCCGCAACAAGTATTATAATAATGTGATATGAATATTTCATTGGTTGATTTGTTGATTTTTGATTTGTTGATTAAACATCCATTCAAGGTTGCTGTAGTCGTTATAGACGCGGTTCCAGATGAAGTGACCCATTTTGGGGAACTCGATGTATTCAATGAGATGTCCGCCCTGGCTGTTGATGGCTTTTGAGATGTTGCGGGAGCGGCAGACGGGCACAACCTTGTCAATTCCGCCATGGAAGGCTCTGATCGGGATGTTCACAAGCCTACGCGCCTCCTTCTCGTCCGCGCCGCCGCAGAGTGGCATTGCAGCCGCGAATTTTTCGGGGTACCTCGTTATCAAGTCCCACGTGCCGAAGCCGCCCATGGAAAGTCCTGTGATGTATAGCCTTGTGGTGTCCGCGTCGGGAAGTGCTGCGACGCTGTCCAAGACTGCGTTTGCGGCATGGAGATATTTGGAGATTTGTTTTGGAATCGTGTGGTAATTAAGCGTCCAGTCCGTCTCGCACCACCTGAAATCCTCGGCGCACTGCGGCGCGATGACATAGCACGGATGCTCCTTCATAAAACGCTTAGAGGCGAAGACCGTGTCTATGTACATTAGGTGCGATTCATTGTCGTTCCCACGCTCCCCCGCGCCATGAAGGAACAGGACGACGGGGTATTTCATGCCTGAAGTGTCGCCCTCGTGTTTCTCCGGCTTCAGTAGGCGGTATGGCAGCACTGTGCCGAGTGAGTCCGTGAAATAGAGCTTTTCATACTTTGCGCGGCAGGCGGCGTCGATTTTCTGCTGTGAGGCTGCGGTCAGCGACATCAGCACACACATTATTATTAATAGGTGTCTTTTCATGTCTTTTCCATTGGTTTTTGCAATGCAAAGATACAACAAATAAACCAAAAACAAAAAACTTTGACTTTTCATAAAAAAAACTTGTCAAAAATTTTGTAAATTTGTTTTATTATCCTTAACTTTGAAGGCGAGTTTTGACGGTCATTTTGCAGACTTGAATTAACCTGCGTTACAAACCGCTGAGAATCAAAACAATGCTGGCGGAAATGTAAAAAAAGGTTTAAAAAAAATCGAAAGTGGCGAAAATGGCTTGATTATTGTTTTTGACTACAAACGAACCACTATTATCATTGTAAACATGGAAAGCGGAATCACAACAAAACGACGCACAGTCGATAACATAGCCATCAGTTACACTGGCATCTTCGACACGGAGATCCTTTCGGTGCTGGCCAAGGAGATTGAGGGAACGCTTTCCCCCGATGACAAGGTCAATAAGAAAGTCTTCAAGATCTTCATTGAACTTGCACAGAACATCGCCTTCTACAGCCTCGAGCGCGAGGCGAACAACGAAGGCGGCGATACGGGCGTCGGTACCATGGTGATAAAAAACTTCGACGACCATTATGTATTCTCCACCGGAAACAAGACCACGATGGAAAACATAATCCCCGTAATGGAAAAGTGTGACAACATAAACTCCATGAGCCGCGAGAAACTCCGCGAATACCGCCGGCTACAGCGCAACATGCCAGCCGGAGAGAAGGGCGGCGGTAACATCGGACTCATACAGGTCGCCCTCACGGCGTCTAACCCGCTCGAATACTCCCTCATAAAGTGTCCCGACGGAACATACTTCTATATTATAAGTGTCAGGATTGACAAGGAGTAAGGCGGAAGAGCCACAGAGGAAAAAAGAAACTAAAGTTTAAAATTGTAATTCAGGCAAAAGACGATGGAAGACATTCACATAGAAGGGGTGCACGAAGCCTTTTTCACGCCCACAGTAAATTTTGAGGTAGCCACAGGCCACTGCGAGATTGCCGGCGAATCCTATCTCGAGGAGACGTCGAAGTTCTATGCACGTTTGCTTGACTGGCTCAGGAGGTACATGAGCACCGTAAAAGGCTCGCTGACCTTCGACTTTAAGCTAAGCTACTTCAACACAAGTAGTTCCAAATGCCTGGTGGACATCTTGGACTTGCTCAAAAACTACCAGAACAGCGGAGCGGAAGTAACCGTGAACTGGTATTATGACGACTCGGAGGAAGAACTCGAAGAGGTCGAGGACTTCATACTCGAGACCGGTTTGGATATCAACAAGATACCCATGGAGTAAAAAAATGTGAAAATTTTTGCTCACTACAAAAAATTACACTAAATTTGCAAAAATTAAAAATCCAGTTGTATGGAAAAAATTGACGATAAATACGACTTTAGCCTTTACGAATACCATAACCTGTTGCAACAGAACATCTTGGTATCATACAAAGGCCCCATTGACGAAAGGATAATGACCGTCATCGGCGAGAACATCGAACTCGTCACGGACGACGGCAGCGACAAAGCCAAGAACAAGATTTTTAAAATCTTCATGGAGCTTGCCCAGAACGTCTGGCTGTACAGCGCCGAGAGCTGCAAGACCGCCTCGGGACGCAAACTCGGAATGGGAACCCTCGTCATCGGCGAGTTTGGCGACTCCTACACATTCGTGACCGGCAACGTGGTGCGTAACAGCGACATCGAGCCTGTCATAGAGAAATGCGAGATAATAAACTCACTCGACCGCGACTCGCTCCGCGAGTACAGGCGCGAACAGCGCAGGCTCGGCGGCGACAAGAAAAACTCAGGCAACATCGGACTTATCCAGGTTGCGCTCACAGCAGAAAGCCCGCTCGACATCGAGCTAACGCCCGTAAGCGACGACGAGTCTTTCTTCTCGATTGCAGTGAAAATCAAAAAAACCGTCCTATAACGTGACATTTGCGGCACGGTTTTGGAAATAACATTTAAAAACGAACATTTTGGTCAACATTATATAACTAAATCGAATATGGAATTGGAAGATATTGTGATAGAAGGATCACACAAAAACTTTTTCACACCTTCGGTAAACTTCAACGCGAAGACCGGCATCTGTGAGCTTTCGGGAGAGTCCTTCCTCGAGGACACCCAGGAGTTCTACAAGCCGCTCATCGACTGGCTGGAGGAATACACAACGAAAATCAAGAAGCCCATAGCCTTCCTGATCAAGCTGACGTACTTCAACACGAGTACCTCGCGATGCATCCTCGACCTCCTCAACGTACTCAAAGACTACGAGGACGAAGGTGGCGACGTGACCGTAAACTGGCACTACGACGAGAACGACTCAGACATGGAGGAAGACATCGAGGACTACATGATTGATACCGGCCTCAACATCAACATCATCCCGTTCTAAGGGCTGGTGAAACTAACCGTAACCAAAACTCTAATCCCAAAAAAAGGAACAACGAGATGGAAGACATTCACATCACAGGCTCGAAGGACTGCTACATACAGCCCTCAGTGGACTTCGTGGAGAGTACAGGTTTATGCGATATAAGTGGAGAGTCTTTCATGGAAGAAACCGCGACATTCTATACACCGCTTGTGGAATGGGTAAAGGAATACTCTAAGACGCATGATAAAATAGTTTTTACATGCTCGCTCACATACTACAACACAAGCACGTCAAAATGGCTCCTCGCCCTTCTCAAGGAACTACGCGCGATGGAAAAACGGGGCGGCAGCGTCTCGGTGATTTGGTACTACACGCCCGACGACACAGACATGAACGACGACATTATGGACTACATGGTCGATACAGGACTTAAAATCAAGCTCACACCATTTGAAGAAGTATAAATTATTAATTCCTTTTCGATATAATTCAACTTTCAGTTTCTCCAATGTTGACCACTAACGGAGAAACTGATTTTTTTTATGCTTTTTTTTTAAAATATAATCAAAAAAACTTTTTTCTAATATAAAAAAAATTGTTAATTTTGCACCCATAATAATCATCAAAAATTTAAAAAATTAAAAACTAAACTATGTTTGTCTCAATGATTATTGTGTTTATCATAGGCTATGCTGCCATTGCCCGTGAACACAATATTAAAATTGACAAGGCCGCCACTGCCTTGATACTCGGAGCATTTATGTGGATATTATTGGTCTTTGGCAGCAATACCATTGTCCCTGCCGACGACTATCCCAACAAAAAAGAGTGGGTTGAGTTTCAGGAGAAAAACGCTGGAAAATACCCAGAGGATGAGATGATAGGCAACTTCCTCTTCAAGAGCATGAGTATCCATCATTTGGGCGAGGCATCAGAAACATTGTTCTTCCTGCTTGGTGCAATGACGATTGTGGCAATCGTTGAAAAACACAACGGATTCAAAATCATCACCGATAAAATCACCACCCGAAACAAGAGGCTGCTTCTGTGGATGCTAAGTGGTATCACTTTTATCATGTCGGCATTGCTCGACAACCTGACGACCACAATTGTAATGGTGACTTTGCTGAACAAACTTGTCGCGGACAAGCATCTTCGATGGATTTATGCCGGAATGATTATCATTGCGGCGAATGCTGGCGGCGCGTGGTCGCCGATTGGTGACGTGACTACTATTATGCTGTGGATTAATAATTACATCACCACTGAGAATGTCATGAAGATGCTCTTCTTCCCATCGATTATCTCGATGGTAGTCCCGCTAGCTATTCTGGGATTCACCCTGAAAGGCGAACTCGAAAAGCCGACAGAGGATCCAGAGCTACTCAAATCCGCTCCCGAAAGCCGCATGAAAAGTTTCTGCCTCTATTGGGGCATCGGTTCGCTTGTGATGGTTCCAATTTTGAAAGCAACTCTCCATTTGCCGCCTTACTTGGGCATAATAGGTATGCTTGGTATTTTCTGGCTTATAACCGACATTGTGCATCATCACAAGGGCGATCATAGGGATAATTCGGTTGCTAAGGTTCTGTCCGGAGTTGACGTGCCTACAATCTTGTTCTTCCTCGGAATACTTTCGGCTGTGGCTGCTTTGCAGACAGCGGGACATCTCGCTGGGATGGCTCAATGGCTCGACAATACATTTAACAGGAACACTTACGGCATCGGAATGACAATCGGCATCCTTTCGTCAATCGTTGACAATGTGCCGCTCGTGGCAGGCGCAATGGGCATGTATGACCTTACAACTCCCGAAATGTTAGCGAATGGTGGTCCTGTCGACATGGTTCAGGACGGCACGTTCTGGCAGTTGCTCGCTTACTGCGCCGGAACTGGCGGTAGCATTTTGATTGTCGGTAGCGCGGCTGGCGTTGCGGCAATGGGATTGGAGAAGATAGAGTTCGGATGGTATTTTAAGCATATCAGCTGGCTCGCTTTGTTAGGCTATCTTGCCGGTGCATTGTGCTTCTGGCTGATGCACACCGCGTTTGCATAAGGTATTGATATTAGGAATCGGTTTTTAGATGTTTCAAATGAGAGGCTGAGGGCTTTTGGGATGCCCGCAGCCTCTTATTTTTTTTCCATGGACAACAGAAGGTTCTTGAATGACGGGGTGAGGTTTGCGATGACGTCATTGAAGACAAATAGTTTCATGGGCATCACTTCAAACTTGTCCGACGGCATCCAGTTTGAGACGAGGCGGAGTATCGCCTGTTCAAAATGTTCCGTGTCGCCGATTTTGATGTAGGTACGCGCCGCCATGATGTGATTGTCATCCAAGGAGATATTGTGGGCGTATTTTTCGTAAAGGTCGAGTATGGGCATTGTGGGCACTTTGTTCCACATGATGCTCAATATGCGGCTTATGCCTTCCGCAACTTGAGGGGATGAAGTGTCGTCCTCGCCGTAGAAAATGAATTTGCTGGGCGCGTTTCCCTCGTTGTAAATTTCAATTTCGACCGGCTCGTCTTTTGCGGGTTTGCTGTCGAGACGGCGCATGGCGTTTTTATATATGTCGTTGAATGGAGCCATGAAGCCCGTCGTAAAGCGTTTGTGCTGCTGTGCGATGTAATAGTCGAGAAATTCTTTTGCACGGCTGATGCTCCCGATGTTCATTGCGGCATAGACGTATGCCCTCAGGTGATGGGTGACGGCGAGCGGGTCGCCCCAGTTATAGTCGTCTGTGAGCGAATGTTCGTCGTAGTACATGGCGTTCTTGTAGTCCTCGCGCCAGTATGCCACTTCCGCTTTCGTGAGGTTTATGATGGTCTTGCTGATTTCCGACGTTTCAAGCATCGCCAAACCTTCGTCAATGTGTCCTTGGCGTATCTGTCTGACGGCTTCTATGCTGTCTGTCGTCTGTGTATAATCGTCTGTGTTCATGGTGTTGTGAAATTTTTTGCAATTTACGTAAAAAATATAATAGTTGGAAATAAAAAAAGTGTTATCTTTGCAAAAAATTAAAAAAAGTTTTTTTCTCAAAATAGATAATGGAAAGGACAAAAGTAATAGACCTTCTAAGGCGCGAGGATTATGGCGCCGATGTAAATGTGAAAGGCTGGGTGCGTACCAAACGTGGGAGCAAGGCTGTAAATTTCGTCGCTCTCAATGACGGTTCCACCATCAAGAACGTACAGATTGTCGTTGATGTCGATAAGTTTGACGAGGCAGTCATCAAGAATATTACCACGGGCGCATGCCTGAGCGTGGACGGTGTCATGGTCAAGAGCCAGGGCGCGGAACAGAGCGTGGAAATTCAGGCGAAATCAATCGAGATTCTCGGTCTCTGTGGCGAGGACTATCCGCTCCAGAAGAAGGGTCACTCGATGGAGTTCCTGCGCGAACACGCAAACATCCGTATGCGCACAAACACATTCGGTGCTGTGTTCAGAATCCGCCATAACATGGCTATGGCTATCCATACATTCTTCCATGAGCATGGTTTCTTCTACTGGAACTCGCCGCTCATCACTGCAAGCGACTGCGAGGGCGCGGGTCAGATGTTCCAGGTGACGACGCTCGACATAAAGAACGCTCCAAAGACCAAGGAAGGCGATGTCGATTATTCGCAGGATTTCTTTGGTGCACAGACGTCTCTCACGGTTTCTGGTCAGCTCGAAGGCGAACTCGCCGCTACCGCACTCGGCGCAATATACACTTTCGGTCCTACGTTCCGCGCTGAAAATTCAAACACTCCGCGCCACTTGGCTGAGTTCTGGATGATTGAGCCGGAGGTTGCGTTCTTGGATTTGAAGGGCTTGATGGATTTGGAGGAAGAGTTCATTAAATATTGCGTTAAATGGGCTCTCGACCACTGCAAGGACGACCTCGAGTTCCTGAACAAGATGATTGACAAGAGCTTGATTGAGCGTCTGGAAGGCGTTTTGAAGGAGGATTTTGTGCGCCTGCCATACACAGAGGGCATAAAGATTCTCGAAGCCGCAATCGCCAAAGGCAAGAAGTTTGAGTTCCCGGTTTCATGGGGTTGCGACCTCGCCTCGGAGCATGAGCGTTATCTCGTTGAGGAACATTTCAAGAAGCCTGTCATCATGATTGACTACCCGAAGGAAATCAAGTCTTTCTACATGAAAATCAATGAGGACAACAAGACTGTACAGGGCACAGACGTCCTTTTCCCGTCCATCGGCGAAATAATCGGCGGTTCGGTGCGTGAGGAAAGCTATGAAAAGCTTACAAACCGCATGAAGGAACTCGACATGAAGCTCGACGGCTACGAGTGGTACTTAGAGACCAGGAAGTTCGGTTCATGTCCTCATGCAGGTTTCGGACTCGGTTTTGAACGTCTGATTCTGTTTGTGACTGGCATGACAAACATCCGCGACGTCATTCCTTTCCCGAGGACGCCGAAGAATGCAGCGTTTTAAGGAGAGAGGAAAGAGTTAGAGAGGAAAGATTAAAGATTAGTGATTAAGTTTAGTGATTAAAGATTAGTTATTAAAGATTGTAGATTATTAGGGTTAAGGATTTTTTAGTTTTTTTATTTTCATTATTAAATTTTAGGTTCAATATTAGTATTTTTTTTGTATTTAAAAAGCCGGCAACACATTCGTGTTGCCGGCTTTGTTTTTACACAAACTATCTAACAAAATGTTCTATTTTTTCGTCTATTCTTTGAAGAACTCGGTGGCGGTGCGGAGGTTTTCAGCCTGGAATGCAAGGTCGTCCGCGCTTTGAGAGAGGAGCGATGCGGATTCGGCGTTTGCCTGCACGACGCTGTTAAGGCGCTGGATGACTTCATTGATTTGCATTGCGCCGGTGTTCTGTTCAACGCTCGCTGTCGCGATTTCGTTGACGAGGATTGAGGTGTTCTTCACTTTCGGCAACGCCTCCTGCATGACTTGGTTTGCAGCCATTGAGTTGTTCAATCCAAGGCGCGTGACTTCAATGATTGCGTCGGCGGCGCGTTTGGAGTTTTCGGCGAGTTTCCTGACTTCACTTGCCACAACTGCAAAGCCTTTGCCGTATTCTCCGGCGCGTGCGGCTTCGACTGCGGCGTTCAAGGCGAGGATGTTTGTCTGGTAGGCGACGTCGTTGATGATGGAAATCTTGTCGGAGATTTCACGGTTTGTCTTCAGCACGTTGTCGATGTTGTTCACGACTTCATTGAACTTCTTTGCGGCTTCCTCGGAGACTTTGCTCGTCGTTTCGGCGTTCTGGGTGTTCTGTTCAATGTTGCTGCTCATTTCCTCCATTGTGGCTGAAAGTTCCTCAATGCCAGATGCTTGGGACGATGTGCCGTCGGAGAGTTGTTTTGAGGATTCTTTTACCATGTGGCTCGACATCGCCATCGTGTCCGCGCTTGTCTTGATTGTTTTGACGATTTCGGTGAGCTTTTCACACATGGTCTTCATGTCTTCCGTCATCATTCCGATTTCGTCGTTTGTTTCGTGGTCAAACTTCTGGTTGAGGTATCCGTCTGTGATGCCTTTGATGGATTTTGAGAGTTTGTTGAGCGGTTTTGTGAGGAGCGAGGTGAGCGTGGTGTTAATGAGGAAAATGATTATCACGCTGATTACCAATATGAACAACAGCATCGAGATGATGAGTGTCTGTGCGGATTCCTTGAACTCCTTGTCGCCCATCGCGGTCACGAGGTGCCATCCAGGGGTGTTTGCAAGCGCGTAGTTCATTGCATAATAATTATTGCCGCTTTCCTTGTTCTCGATGTAGCATGAGATTTTTTTCTGTCCTTTAATTGCTTTTCCGATTTGGTCAATGTCAACAAATTGAGATTGGGAGGCTTCCGCAATGTTGACTTTCATAATTTCTTCCGATTTTTTTGAGGCGATGATGTTCGCTTTTTCATCACAAATTAAGTTTATCATGTTCTCGTTTGATTTGAGAGACGTGATGATATTGGAGAGGGTAGAAAGTTTGATGTTTGCGGCTAAGATTCCGACGACTTGACCGGTTTCGCCTTTGATGGGCACGGCGAGTGTGTATTTCATTTCGCCGGTGGATTTGGAGACGTCGGGGCTTGTCATTGCAAACTCCTTGTGGTCGTGCATGACTTCACCAAAATATTTGCGGTCGGTCAATGTAGCCTTTTGGAAGCCCTTTCCGGCGACGTAGTACCTGCCGTCGGGATAAATGACAAACAGGAGCGCGAAATCCTGTTTGTTGGAGTCGTAATATTTTGCAAGGGTCTTGTCGTAGATTTCAGGGTCCATCGACTGTATTTCGTTCTGGCTTGCGCTCCATTTGAGGTCTGTGGTCATGTTTGAAATCTTGGACGAGACTTCCGTGGAGATTCTTTCGGCGAGTTCCTCCTGGTATTTCTCCATGTTTTTTTTCTGCTCGTCGTTCTGCTGCCATGTGTTCACGGCGGTCAGTATCAATAACATGCCAACAACCGCAGGAATGACCCTGTGGAGGATGCGGCGCTGTATGGTAGTCGTTTTTTTCATATTTTATGTCTTTTTCTTAGAGGTGTACGTTTTAGATTTTCTTGGCAAATATAGTAATATTTTGGTTTCATTGATACTAAAACCGTGCAAATTTTTATCGTTTTATGAATTTTTTTTCAAAAATATCTCAAAATAAAAAGGCTGGCAGTGGTTTTGAACCAAACTGCCAGCCTGTGGATGTAATAAATAAAAAGGAGGTGTAAACAAAAATAGACTTTTTTAATTCGCTTTTGGGTTTTTACTCCTTAGCGTCGTCGCTTTGAGCGGTTTCCTCTTCGGTCGCTTCAACTTCCTTCACCTCTTTGGCTTCTTCGGTTTTCTTGCCCTTGAGGTAGTCGGGGAGTTCGAGGCCTGCGCTCTTGAAGATGTCGTTGAGCGGGGGAAGGCTTCCCAACATTCCAGAGAGGAAGTTTGCGGTGCTTGATTTGCCGCCGCTCATGGAGTCCCAAACCGTTACCTTGTCGATCTTGAGGTTCTGGACGGCTTCGGTCTGCATCTTGACGATTTCGGTGATTTTGTCCGCAATCATCATCTTCACAGCGTCGTTCGGGTTGTTGCCGGCGGAACGGACGAGTGAATTGAAACCTTCAGCCTGTTTCTGCAACATCTCCATCATACCTTTTGCCTTTGCCTCCATTTCGTAGTAGATGGAGTCGGCGTTACCTTTGGCGATGCGGCGGATGCGCTCTGCCTCGGCTTCGGCTTCGATTTCGATGCGGCGTTTGTCGATTTCTGCGGGGACGATGACGTCGGCGGCCTGTGTAGCCTTTTTCTTCTCGGCACGTGCAAGCTCGGCGTTTTTCTGTGCTTCGTAGGATGCGCGGAGTGTCTCGGCTTCGTTAATTTTCTCCGCCGACATTGCTATCCTCTCGGCTTCGGCCTCAGCCTTACGACGGTCGGCGTTGGAGTTTGCGACTGTGATTTTTGCGTTGTTCTCGCCTTCGACAGCCTCGGAGTCGGCTTTTGCGACTTGGATACGTTTGCGCATTTTTGCGTCCGCCTCACCGATTTGAGCCTCGGAGTCGGCTTTTGCAACCTGGATGCGCTGTTTCATCTGTGCGTCGGCCTCACCGATTTGAGCCTCGGAGTTTGCGGCGGCGACTTGGATGCGCTGTTCCTTGCGGGCGTTTGCCTGGCCGATTGCGCCTTCCTTTTCCTTCTCTGCAACCATGCGGAGGGCGTCGTTCTTTGCGCCGGCGGTTGCTTCCTTGCCGAGAGCGTCGATGTAGCCGTTCTCGTCCGTGATGTCCGTTACGTTTACGTTGATGAGTTTCAGACCGATTTTCTTCAATTCGTGTTCAACCGCGCCGGAAACGTTCACGAGGAATTTCTCGCGGTCGCTGTTGATTTCCTCAATCTGCATCGTTGCAATCACGACGCGGAGCTGACCGATGATGATGTCGGATGCGAGGTCGTGGATGGTCTTGAGGTTCAATCCGAGAAGACGCTCTGCTGCGTTTGTCATTACGCCCGGCTCTGTGCTGATGCCGACCATGAAGCGGCAGGGCACGTTTACGCGGATGTTCTGTTTGGAGAGCGCGTTTTTCAGATCGACTGTGATTGGAATAGGGGTCAAGTCGAGGTAGTCGAAGTCCTGAATGATAGGCCATACGAATGCCGCGCCGCCGTGGATACATTTGGCTGTGCGATCGCCGGTCTGATTCTTGCCGACTTTGCCGAATACGACGAGAATCTTGTCGGACGGGCATCGCTTGTACCTCTTGACGAACCATGAAATTATCACTATCGTAAGTACGATTGCGATAATGATGAATACAAAAATAGCTTCCATACTTAGAATTTAGTTTATGAGTTTTGATGATGATTATTTAATATTCTTCTTCCAAAAATTTTTGTTCTTCCTCTGCGTCAATCGCTCTGCGCCGCCTTACGAAAAGGACGTTGCCTTCGAGTAGCTGGACGACTTCTATCGGCTCTTCCGTTGCGATTGGCACTGTCTCGTCTGTTATCGCCTCAAATGTCTGGTATGAGTTGTTGACGAGGATTTCTACCTGTCCTCCGGTCGCTCCGGCGGCAGGTATCGTCACGTAAGCCACGCCCGTCGCGCCGATTGTTTGGGTCATGTCGAGTGTGGAGTCGTGCTGGAGTTTGACGAACAATGACAATAAAAATGCCATCAGCGCCATCATCAGCACGCCTGAAAGGATGCTGGTGAGCGCGATGGCAAATACCGACCATCCTTGATACAATGCGGATAGACCAGTCCAAGACGCTCCGAGCATGAATGCGAGCAATGTCTTGAAACTCAATATGTAGGACATCATGCCTGCGCCGCCGTCCATTCCGCTCGAATCGCCGTCAGTGTCTCCGCCGGCATCTCCGTCGGCGTCGCTGTCGCCTCCGATGACGCTCAGGATTATCATGACGATGAAAACGACGGTCGTCAGCACGCTCGTTGTCCAGAAGAAGCGGTAGATGCCGCTCAGTCCGTCCCAC
>JAGCRY010000013.1 GCA_017964465.1 Bacteroidales bacterium
GTATCGGCGAAATCCTCGTCTGTTTCGCCCGGCAAGCCTACAATTATATCGGTCGTAACATTGAAATTTGGAACAATCGCCCTGAATTTGTCAACAATTCCCATAAAATCTTCCCGCGTGTAATGGCGGTGCATACGTTTCAAAACATCGTTGCTGCCCGATTGGAGGCAAAGATGGATATGCGGCGCGAGTTTGGGATTGCGGAACAATTCAACAAAACCATCCGAAAAATCATCCGGCTCTATCGACGCAATCCGCAGCCTGAAATCGCCGTCAATCTCCAAAATCTTCTTAATCAAATCTTCAAAACCGACGCCATCTGAATTGTATTTTGAAATATTGACGCCGGTCAAAACAATCTCCTTGAAACCGTATTCGAGTTCGGTCTTGATATTCAGCAAAATATCCTCCACAGGCCTCGAAACCGCCCGCCCGCGCACGTAAGGCACGATGCAATAACTGCAAAAATTGTTGCAGCCGTCCTGAATCTTCACAATGGAGCGCGTGTGGAAAGTTTCCTTCGCCGCCTCAAAGCCGAATACATCGCCATCGAGATTTTTGGTGTCAACAATTTCACCGCCAAGATGCGCCTCCACGATTTCATAAATCAGGTTTTTATGTTTATTGTCAACTACAATAACCTGCGCGGAATCAGGCAGATATTTTTTTGCGTATTGTTCTGCCATACAACCCGTTACAACCACCAACGAACCCTTCCTGATGGCGCGGTTGATGTACTCGCGGCTTTTCTTGTCGGATTGGTTGGTGATTGTGCAGGTGTTGATTACAAAAATCTCAGCATCAGAATTTTCAAAATCCCCATCGGTCACAAATCCCCTTTCACGAAACTTCGACGCCAAAGCATCCGTTTCGTAAAGGTTCAATCTGCAACCGAGGGTCTTGAAGGATATGGTTTTCATCGTTTCAAAAAAATTTTCTGCAAAAGTAGCAAAAAAATTTCAGACGACAAACATGAAGATTATTCATTCAAAATCACATTCTGTCGAGCAACGACGCCACACTACCGGTGACTGCAACGAGCACATATTTTTCGGGGCTGTGGAATGTTACATCCCAATAATCTATTTCGCCATTGCTGAGGTTTATGCATCCTTGGTCACGATATACCCCCATATTTTGATGGTATTCGTTAATCCAATACAATTCGTCTTTAATAAGCGGGCCTTCGCCAGCCTCGTCAAAACAAGCCTTGTAAAACTCGAAATCACAACGTATGACGTCAGAAATCGTTTTTGAGATGGAAAGATTGGGACACATTGCGCTGGTAATTAATCCCCGCGCCGATGTGCTAAATGCAGAAACTACAAGATACTGCTCTTTCGTGATTGCAACGAAAATAGGCTGTGTGCCGTTGCCGGATTCACGTATGCAAACAAACGAAAACGCATAATCACCGTTAAAGGGCCACGATCCGACATTGATATTCTTTGTGAAAACGTCGCCCAGACGGTATTTGCCTTTCGCGGAATTGTGAGGCCATGCAGAGTTCGGGATGAAAGTCACCTTGTTAAAAAACTTGAGCGACTTAGCATCGGTGGTGATTTCAGCAATTGCGCCGCCCTCGCCGCCGGGGGTGAATGTTACAGTGCCCTGCGGCTCGCCGTCGGCGTTTGTGAGGTTGTAGGTGTAGTTGTTGCTTGTCGAAGTGGTGAGCGTGATGTCGGGGGCAATGCTACTCTCAAAATATTTGAGGGCTTCCTCAATGGTTTCAACGCCGATGTAGAGGTGAGCCGTGTCATCCTTGTAGAGCGGCTCTCCAAGTGTGCGCGAAACGAATTTGCCGACTGTGTCGGTGGTTACAAACGTGCCCTGGAAGAATTCGAGGTCATCGTATGAGGTTGCAGCGGTCATTTCCGGCACGTCTTTCTCGTCGTCATCGTCTTTGTCGCAGGCGATGAAAGTCAGAGCCATAATCGCAATTGCAAGGGTGCAAAATGCTGTTTTGGATATTACGTTCATTTTCATGTTGTTTTGAATATTATTATCATGAATCTACGAAAAAAATGTTATTTGCCTTTGAGTTTTCCCAAGACTTTCAATGTCTTTTCCAACAGACGGCCACCGTCGGGGTTGAAAACATTGACATCGGAGGCGTTTGCAAGCGTGGCGGTCGGTTTCTCGCTGTCGCATTTTTCGGCGTATGCCTTCAGGCGGTCATAGTGTTTGAGAGCCGTTGCGCGGTCAATCATCTCAATTTTGGGCAGGAAGCATTTTGAATATACAAACGTGCTGCCACAAGCCTCAAATACAATGTTCACAGTCACCACAAAGTCAGGCGCTTTTGGGTTGTTGATGAAGAAAGTACCATCTTTTTTCTCATACGGCACATAGACCTGGGGCTCTACCATGACTTTTTTGCCGAACTCCTCAATTTGGCGTCCGTAGAAACGAATATTGCCGTTTTGCTGGGTGACGAGAGTGCAGTTTGAAGTGTTTTCAAAAGCCTCGGCGTCCTTAGAGACGAAGTCTGTCGGCTCACATTGTATGAGTTTCACAGCCGAAGCGTTGTTGAGCGTTACCATCTGTCCGACGTTTTTGCCGTTTGAGATGTCGATCGAGGGACGGTCGCCGAGTTTCATGAACTGACGGTAGATGTCGGTGTTGCCTTCCTGACGCGCCGGATAAACGCCGCAAGTGGTTGTGACATAGACGTTTTGAACGTCGGGGAAAAGTTTGCGGTTGATGTTCACCTTTACGCTCGTGGGGTCGAAGAAATATACAAGACGGAGGTTGTATGTGTCGAAATTGGTCTGAGAATAAACGCCGGAGCCTCGGTTTACCATGCGGCAGCGGTCGTCGGACGAGAAAAGATCCTGTTTGTCAATGTAAATTACAGGGTCTTCGGCAAGTCCCCAAACGCCGGTGCCCAAATGTCCGTCGATGCCGTTTGCGCTTACCATGGCTTCACTTGCAACGTTTACCATTCCGATGTTATTAAAACTTGCGCTCTCAATCGTTCCTGCAAGTTCGAGTGTCGCATCGAGCGTGAGGTCGATTTTGCCCGGGACAGTGTCGTAATCCACAGGGTCTTCCATCAATTCGCCCAATTTGCCGAGTGCGCCGGAGGCAATGCTGAACACAAAGCCGCCCCAATATTTTGTCGGCGTCAGCCATGAAGACATGCCGGTTGCGTTTTTCATCGCCTTTGCATATTGGTTTCCAGACATGATGCTTGAGGATGCCATTGAACTGAGGGTCGTAAGTCCGCTGCAAAAGCCGCTCAAAGCGTTTACGCCGCCTTTTTGGATGACTTGTTCATTGCGGAAAGTGCCGGAAAGTTGTCCTGAGAGCGAACCGCGCAATGAAATGTTTGATGTACTGTTTGTTACGGGAAGGATTTTGAGTTTTGTCTCGCTGTTGTCAGCCTTCCAGTCGCCCACGGATTCAGGCACAAAACCCGACATGTCAATGTCAAAACAGTTCCAGCCCTCGGTTACGGCGGTGCTTGCGAGTATGCCTACGTATGGAGAATACCACGATTCAAAACTCTGCGACTGCCTTGTCGTGCCGCTGAAATTTGTGTACTGCATGAGCGATGCGCCGGGCTTATGGCATGAAGGAACGGCATATTCTAAGGAGTGGTAGAACGGGTATTTGTTCATTTTTGTTGCCGCGCCCATCTGCACTTGGTAGATGAACTCATTGCCGGTCGTTGAGACGTCGGTCACATAGTTGAACACGCGCAAAATGCCTGTCCATTTGTTGTAAAGTGCAAAATAGCGCACTTTTTCAAGCGAGGAGACGTTGAGGTAGCTGAACGCCATCTCCCATCCTTGGCTTTTCTTGTAATTGGCGCGGATGTCGTCGGGAATGATGGTCTTTGCATCGCTGACCCACGGCAATTTCTGCGGGTTGGGAATGCCTTCGAGTTGGATTTCGGTCATATTTTCCCAGTCGGTGATGAAATTGGAATTTGCGCCCTCGTAGGTGTCGCCGAGGCTGTAAGTACCGGCGGCGATTTTGACGGTTATCATGTCGCCGCCAACAGTCGTGATGGTCGCCACAGCATCAGAGGCGTCGGAGGTTTTTGTCGTGGAAACCACAATCACCGGACGTCCATTCTTTGATTCACCTTGCGTCACCTTGATCCAATCTGACGAGATGTCAATGTTAGAAATTTCAGATGAAAGGCTGTCAAGCACAATTTCACGTTTGTCGTCCGAATTATCAACGACGATGGAGTATGTAAACTCCTTTGAATCCGTTTCCGGCGTTACGGTCGAAGGCTCATTGTCGGGATCGCTTGGCGAATCGTCCTTGTTACACGACCAAAACGCCGTGAGCGCAACAGCCATCAAGACTAACAAATTACGTTTCTTAAACATTTTCATATTAATTTAAATGGTTGTTAATGAATGAATTATCAATATCTAAAAAATTCATCGGGGCTTTCCATGTAAAGGCTCCCGAAGTTTGCAGCGTTTACAATCTTGACATGAGAGCCAAGAGTGTGCTGCGAACAGTAAATGTAAAGTTCGTTATAACTTATGCTTGGATTGCCCGCCAGACATGTCAACATCGTTTTTGTGAACCTGTCCGACATCCAAAAGAGGCTTTCCTCGTTCCAATTGTCCGCCCATGACTGTTCGTTTTGAGCCGCGCCGGAGATTGCAAGCACGCCGTGGCAACCGTCGAGGGCTTTGATGACGCTCTCAGAATAGCACGGCTCGGCAATGACAAGCATTTTCCTGAAAACAAGGCTGTTGACAGTCTCCCTGAGCATTTCAGCCGAAAAACCGCCGCCCAAACTTTTGCCTCGCCATGTAAACTCTCCATTACTGCCGTGTCCGCTCCAATACAACAGGACGTTTGTATTTGGAGATTTTGGAACGGTAGTTTTAATCAAATCCTCGACATCATTGGCAGAGAGCGTGGAGGCATCATAGTCAATCGCAATGTTTTTCATGAGGTCTGCGCCAGTTTTTGAGGAACGCACAACGCCGGGTTCAGGGTTGTGGCTGTCATTTGCAATCGACGGATCAGCAATGAGCAAAATGTGTTCATCGTCAAAACCAGCCGACTTCAATGCCTGATAGACCGAAAGCGCGTCCGCAAGGTGCCTATAATTGGCGAAGCCCTCGCTTGCGTGTACAATAACGGCGTATTTGTCGTCGAGACTTGGATATGAAGCCCCGGTGTATTCCTCCGCCATTTCATCAAACATTTGTCTGAGACGCGATTCATCATAATAAATCTGCCATGCGGCGGTGGTTTTTGCATTATACTTGCCTTCGCCTCCGAAATATGTGTTGTGGACAATGCGGCCGTTTTTAATCTGCCAATTTACGTATGTAGAGCCGATGTTGACCAAAAAGTTTTCCTTGTCGAAACACACCCTGCCAGACGCTCCAGTAAAATTGAAGACCTCGCCCTCCAACAATCCGTGTAAATAACGTTCCAAAACGCATCCGTCCCAGCATGGAGACGACAAAGCCCCGTCATGTTCAACCGTGATGGTCGTCACTGCCGAATTGAAATTCTGTTCGCCGGTATGTTCCATGTAAAATGCGCAAATTCCAGTGAGCAAAAGCGCGTCGTATAATTTGCACTCGGCGAAAGCGGGTTTTGTGCCGAACCGCGTTTGATAACTCAACTCGAAGCCCGTGGAAGGGTCGGCGTATGGCGAGTAGCCCTGATACAGTTGTAAAATGCCCTGAGCCCTTGTGTCCATGGTCTCCACATACTCGTCGCAGATGTCGTCGATCACGAAATATGTGGGGCAAACTTGGGAAAAAGTGCCGTTGTCGTCATATTGGGCGTCGAAAGCGTCGCCGTCAAAAAACAGGGGATCCTCATTAAAATATTTGCGGCGTGCATACGCCACTTTATAGATGTCTTCCACATCCTCCACAACGCAGAAAGACGCCACTGTAACCCAGTTCTTGCCGTAAGTTTTTAACCACTTGTAGATTTTGTCCGCAAGCTGGTCGCCGTTGTCGTAATGGGAATTTTCAGCGACAGACATCTCGAAATTCGTTGCGAAAAACGGAATCCAATCGAAAAAAGTCTTGCCATAAACATTGTCAGGCGAATAGACCATGCCTTGCGGGAGGGTTTCAAAAAAATCGTAATATTTGCAGAAAGTTGCAAAATAGTCGAGCACGGTCTCGCACAGTTTGACATCGCTCGACGTGAGAGCCCACAAAAACGGCTTCACGGTACGGTTTCCGCTGTCAGTGGGCGGCGCAAAACGCCTTAGAACCTCCTCACTCGTTGCGGTGGGCAGAATGAGAGGTTTGAGAGCCCTTTGGCAATATGGAGCGAAAACGGCAACTTTGGCATTGTCGAAAGGACCAATCACAGCCAAAACCTCGTCATCTTCCGACAACGATTCGCCCAAGGCTGCAAGGTCTTCGGTGTTTTCATCATACCAACTGATTTTCAGATTGATGACCACAGAATCGCTTGCCTGAGCCGTGAGGTAATTTGAGGCGAACCATTCAGCCGTTCTTCCGAGTCTTTTTTTCATGATAGAGTCCGACAATGGAGCCAAAACCGCAACTTCCTTGTCGATAATCGTGTGCGAGCGCGTATAAATGATGACATCGTCGTCCTTATGGCAGGCAACCGCAAAAATCATTATCAATATGAAAAACAAACATTTACTCCTCATCGCTGACCTCCTTTTCAATTGCAGTTTTTTCGATAAGGCTCATCGTCTCATTGTCGAGATTTTCTTCGACAACACTTTTAATGTATGAATCGGAAGGATGGAATGAAACTCCCGTAAAGCCGTCTGCAAGCCCAAATTCACTGTGCTTTGGCATTGAACCATTCTTATACCAAGTTTCAATCGACTGTGCCACAACATTTTCAATATGTTTAACCACTGAAAATGAACAAATATCGGACGGACTTTCTCTGTCTATTCCAACCAAATTGTAATGAGATGTCTGCGAGGCGACACGCGCCAAAACATTTGCAGAGCCGCCACAAATCGGCATGATAAGTTGCATTTCACTTTGACGATTTTCATTGAGGAAAACCACGGCGGCGGAATCTGTCATGGAGAACCCTTCATCAATTTTGCTGCCGAGATATACGGTTTTGATGTTTTTCTTTGGGAAACTTGACGCCGCAAAACCGTCTTCAAACGCTTTCACAGCCTTTTTCACGGACGGATTGACGGGATTTGCAGCCACAACAAGCACATTCTTGACGAACACAGGCGAAATATATCCTGCCAAGAACATTGCACCGTAATAATTGATGAAAAAAGTTGAGACTTTTGATTCAAAAGGATTGCGAGTTTCAAAATACAAGATGTCCGCATTTGGATTTGTCAAAAGACCAGATTTTTCCCTCAAAAGTTGGTCATAAATTGCGCTTGTGACAATAAGAAGTCGCCTGACATTGTCGGTCGAGGCGTTCATTTCGTCAATAGCCCTACTGATAAGAGCCTCACCCTCGTCGATGTCATGCGGGAACAACTGCATAGTCCTCAGGTTGTTCTTCATGGCGGCTTCCTCAATTCCCTGATATATAAGGTCATTGTAAGACAAATCGCCAATGCCGTAGTAGTCGTACACAACAATCACCATCGGCATAGTATCGACCTGAATGTCATCAGGGTCGGGCTGATAAATTGTCTCGCCCCCCCTGTTGCACGCCAACAAAAGGACACAAAAAAACACGGCGAAAAATTTTATTGAAAATTTCACGCCATGATTTCTTGTTAATATGTTTTCCGAATATTGCATCAGTGTCTGTCATCGTTCATCAATAACTGATATAACGAAAAACAGACAAAAAAGTTTCAACAAATCTCCCCCTCCGCCGAGAAATCGCTTGACTTCACGATTTTTACATTGACGAAATTGCCTATCAAACTTTCGTCGTCGGACTTGAAACGCACGGCGATTTTGCCCTCGGTCAAGCCTGAAAGGTAGCCGTCAAGACGGTCGTGTCCATTTACCAAAATGCGGAACTCCTTGCCGACCATACTTGCCGTATAGAGCGACGAAACGGATTTCAAATCTTCACTCTAAACCGCGTAACGCCTTGATTTTTCGTCTTTTGGAATATCATCAACCCACTTGGATGACACTGCGCCCGGACGTGGAGAATACATCGCAATGAACGCCATATTGTACTTAAATTCGAGCACGGCGCGGCGCGTGTTTTCAAACTCCTCCAAAGTCTCGCCCGTGAAGCCAACAATGATGTCTGTGAAAATTGTTGCGGTAGGCAGGATGCGGCGAATGTCGGCAATTACATCGCGGTAACGGTTGATGTCATATTTGCGGTTCATACGTTTAAGCATCTCACTATCACCACTTTGGATAGGAATGTGAATCCATTTGCCGAGGCATTTGTATTTGGCGATTGTCTCCAAAACATCCACCGTCATATCACGCGGATGTGGCGACGTGAAATATACGTGGAACTCCTTGCCGGACTTGTCGCCGTACTCCCCCACCCTCTCCAACAACTGCGCAAAA
>JAGCRY010000197.1 GCA_017964465.1 Bacteroidales bacterium
CCACCGAAGGCTACAAGAACGACAACCACCCCATGTCCGAGGAAGTTTGGGCAAAGGTGAAGGACATCGCCAAGAAGGAACTTTCCAACAAGCAACTCTACGTTGTTGACGCATTCTGCGGCGCTAACGAAGCTACAAGGCTTGCAGTACGTTTCATCGTCGAGGTTGCATGGCAGGCTCACTTCGTAACCAACATGTTCATCCAGCCCACCAAAGAGGAACTCGAAAACTTTGAGCCCAACTTCGTCATCTACAACGCTTCCAAGGCTAAGGTTGAGAACTACAAGGAACTCGGCCTCAACTCTGAAACCTGCGTTGCATTCAACACCACTTCCCGTGAGCAGGTTATCATCAACACATGGTACGGCGGTGAAATGAAGAAAGGCATGTTCTCAATGCAGAACTACTACCTCCCCCTCAAGGGCATCGCTTCTATGCACTGCTCCGCCAACACCGACATGGAAGGCAAGAACACCGCTATCTTCTTCGGCCTCTCCGGCACCGGCAAGACCACCCTTTCTACAGACCCGAAGCGTCTCCTCATCGGTGACGACGAGCACGGCTGGGACGACGAAGGCGTGTTCAACCTCGAAGGCGGCTGCTACGCAAAGGTCATCAACCTCTCTAAGGAGAACGAACCCGACATCTACGGCGCAATCAAACGCGACGCACTCCTCGAGAACGTTACAGTTGACGCAAACGGCAAGATTGACTTTGCTGACAAGTCTGTAACCGAGAACACCCGCGTATCTTACCCGATCAACCACATCAACAACATCGTTAAGAAGGTTGCCGGCAAGAGCGCAGGCCCCGCTGCACAGAATGTAATCTTCCTCTCGGCTGATGCATTCGGCGTATTGCCCCCCGTATCAATCCTCACTCCCGAGCAGACTCAGTACTACTTCCTCTCTGGCTTCACTGCAAAACTCGCCGGCACAGAGCGTGGTATCACCGAACCGACCCCGACATTCTCGGCTTGCTTCGGCCAGGCATTCCTCGAGCTCCATCCGACCAAGTACGCAGAGGAACTCGTTAAGAAGATGAAGAAGTCTGGTGCAAAGGCTTACCTCGTTAACACCGGCTGGAACGGTACCGGCAAGCGTATCTCCATTCCTGACACACGTGGTATCATCGACGCAATCCTCAACGGCTCTATTCTCAACGCTCCCACCAAGCAGATTCCCTACTTCAACTTCACCGTTCCGACACAGCTCGACGGCGTTGCATGGGGCATCCTCGATCCCCGCGACACCTACCAGGATCGCAGCAAGTGGGATGAGAAGGCTAAAGACCTCGCTGGCCGCTTCATCAAGAACTTCGCTAAATATACCACCAACGAAGCCGGCAAGGCTCTCGTTGCCGCTGGTCCTCAGCTCTAATCTGAAAGCAGCATGACGCTGCATCAGTGATGAAAATCCAAACTCCCGCATCGGAAATCATAATCCGGCGCGGGAGTTTTTTTATGAAAAAATCATTAAAAAAATTTCCATGTAAAAAAAATAGCCTAATATTTGCACAATCCACACAAAAACCATAAATTTACACCGCAATTTGTCAAACAACTAAAACCAACGAAAATGAAGAAGATTTTGTTATTAATCATAGCCCTCGCGACGCTGCTACCGACTGTGGCGACCGCTCAATATGGCATAACGAAGGAAACCTACAAAGTGGCGGTAAAAAGATTCCCCACTTACTACGTGCCGCCAGAGCAGCGCACATACTGCATAAAAATCGACAACAAGATGCAGAGCATGTACAACGACACCTACATCACCGGCGACATCGAGATGCCAGGATGGACAGAAACCGACAATGACAGCCTCGCATACGTCGTCATCTCCATGGACGTCCAGCCTTTCAAAATCATCGGCACAGACCTCAAGGACAACCGTACCGAAAAAATGACAGCCGACGGCCTACAAATCAACCACAACTACTTCCCGACTGTAAAATACATCTTCAACATAAAATGCAACATCAAGTCGCCTGTGGAGACCTTGGAGCGCAGGAGCAACCCCGCCGGCACGTCCATGGAAAAATACTATCCGATAAAACTCAGCTTCCCGACCGAGGAAGAAGCGCGGAAGTACATCAATGACGACAAGGAGTCCATCACGAAAAAAATGGCGGAGAACACCTTTGAATTTATGTCGAAGGAAATCAACACTGCATTGAGTGAAAGGTTCTATCCTATTGATTCAGAGGAAGAAATCTCAGTCGGCTACCTCATCGACGAGGAAAGCCCATTCAAGGCTGACATGCTCGAAGCAAAGGAAGGCATCGCCGCGATACTCGCCAAAATTGACGTGGAAAAAGAGCCTCAATACCTCGAAAACGAACTCGACCCGTGGCTCGAGAAAATCAAATACGCCGCCGGCGAACTCTCAAACACCGACCCCACGCAGCGAAAGGCGAAGGAAGAAATGCTCAGAAACCTTGCAACGTTGTATCTCATTGTTGAAGACTTCGACCAATGCTCACTCTATTCGCAGATACTCCGCGACACATTCAAGAGCAAAGAAGGCGAAAAACACATCAGGCAGTTGAAGACCTTGCAGGCGGATTTTGACAAACACCACCAGAAATCGAGGCACTTTACAGAATACTAAAAAAAATATAACACAATTATAACAAAAAATCAAAAAGAAAACTTAAATTTGCAGTCGGATTAAAAAACTGCAAAACACGCATACAAGCATATCAAAATGAAGGTATTAAAATTTGGAGGCACATCAGTATCCTCCGTCGAGACTGTAAAAAACATAAGCGCGATCCTGAAAAGGACAACAGAGAAGCAGATTGTGGTCTGTTCAGCACTCAGCAAGGTAACGAACATGCTCACCGAGGCGGGCGACAAAGCGGCTGCCGGTGACATAAGCTACCGCGAAATCAGTGCGCAGATTGAGAAGCGTCATTATGACTTCATCGACGCTCTCATCGAGACTAACCAGCAGAACGACCTCAAAGGCAAGATTCATAACTACATCACACGCCTCGACAAAGTTCTCGAATCAATCTATTTCCTCAACGAACTTTCCGAGAGGGCATACTATATTATTGTAAGTTTCGGCGAGAGAATGTCCAACGACATCATCTACAGGTACTTGCAAATCAACAACGGCAATGTTGACTTCCTCGACTCGTCACAGATCATCATTACACGACCCGTCGCAGGCAAGGAACACGTAAACCGCACAGTGACTTACGAAAACATCCGCAAGAACTGGAACCCTAACGCCGACATCACAGTCGCCCCGGGCTTCATCTCAAAATCCGAAAAGGGCTACGCAACGACCCTCGGACGCGGCGGAAGTGACTACACGGCAGCACTTTATGCCGCAGCCCTCGACGCATCAATGTTGGAAATATGGACGGATGTCAGCGGCATCTACACCTCCGACCCGCGCAAGGTTGAAAAGGCGTACCCGCTCGACAAGGTAAGCTACCGCGAGGCACTGGAACTCAGCAACTTCGGTGCAAAGGTGATTTATGCTCCCACCGTTCAGCCCGTGATGGAGAAAAAAATCCCGATGAGGATTTTGAATACCTTCCGCCCGAACGACGAAGGCACGCTCGTCTCCACAGAAACCTCCCACGACATTCCTATCAAGGCTATCTCCACGATGGACAACATCGCGATGATAACATTCTCCGGCACGGGTCTCGTCGGCACGACAGGCATCGCCGGAAGACTGTTCAGCATGTTGAGCCGCAATAACATCAACATCACAATCATCTGCCAGGCAAGCTCGGAGATGTCAATCTGCCTCGTCATCGACGCAAAAGACGCAGACAAGGCTGTCAGGGCTATCAATGAGGAGTTCGATTTTGAAATCCGCAAGGACACCGTCAACAAGACAATCGCCGAGACCGACTACGCAATCGTGGCAATGGTGGGCGAAGGCATGAAAAACTATGCAGGACTGACCGGAAAGGCGTTCACGGCACTCGGAAAAGCCGGCATTAACATCCATGCAATCGTACAGGACAGCACCGAGGTTAACGTTTCGGTTATCGTGAAGAAAGCCGAAGCAACTAACGCCCTCAACGTCCTCCACGAAGTATTCTTCAAAAACTAACCCCACGACAGCAAAAATGCAGTACATCAGCACCAGGGACAAAAACCTCAAAGTGTCATTCGAGCAAGCCGTGAAACGCGGACTCGCCCCGAACAAAGGACTTTTTGTACCCGAAAACTACATACAGTTGCCCCGCGAGTTCTGGGACAATCTCTATGGCATGAGCCTCCAAGAAATAGGCTATCAGGTTGGACGTCAGTATGTTGGCGACGAGATTCCCGACGACGACTTCCGCAAACTCTGCGAAGAGGTCCTCAGTTTCGACATCCCGCTCGTCAATGTCAAGGACAACATCTATTCCCTCGAACTTTTCCACGGCCCTACATGCGCCTTCAAGGACGTTGGAGCGCGTTTCATGGCTCGATGCCTTGGATATTTTTCACGTCAGCGCAATGAAAAGACCGTCATCCTCGTCGCAACATCCGGCGACACCGGCAGCGCGGTTGCAAACGGCTTCCTCAACGTGCCGGGCGTGGACGTCATCATCCTCTATCCGAGCGGAAAAGTGAGTGAAATCCAAGAAAAACAACTCACCACAAACGGCAATAACATCACCGCACTCGAAGTAAACGGCGTTTTCGACGACTGCCAGGCACTCGTGAAGACCGCTTTTGCATCATTCGACACAAAGGACAAGATAAAACTGACCTCCGCAAACTCCATCAATATTGCAAGGCTCATCCCGCAGTCGTTCTATTACTATTACGCCGTCTCTCAACTCAAACGCGACGACGCAGTGATATGCGTGCCGAGCGGCAATTTTGGAAACATCACCGGCGGCATACTCGCCCTTAAATCGGGTCTGAAAGTAAAGCACTTCGTGGCAGCCACAAACGCAAACGACACCGTGCCGCGCTACCTCGAGACCGGCACTTACACCCCGAAACCGTCCGTGCAGACCATATCGAACGCGATGGACGTAGGCGACCCAAGCAATTTTGAAAGACTCAACCCAATTTTCGGGCGCGACAGCAAGACTTTCGCAAAGACTATTTCGAGTTTCTCATTCACTGACGACGCGACCCGCGCAAAGATGAAGGAAACATACGAAAAACATAATTACATACTCGACCCGCACGGCGCGGTCGGAATGTTGGGAATAGAGAAATACCTCGGCGGCGACACCTCGACGCCCGGCATTTTCCTCGAAACCGCACACCCCTGCAAATTCCTCGACGTCGTACAGGCGGCGACAAACGTCACGCCGCCGCTGCCTGAGACCTTGAAAAGCTGTCTGAACAAGAAAAAGGAGTCGATAAAAATCGACAACGACTACAAACAGCTTGAAAAAATACTGACTGACAGGTATTTGTAAAATAAATGGAAAATAATCGTTAATAATTACAACATTTTTTCCAAAAAAACGTTAAGAAATGTAGAGTGACAACTAATTTATGCACAAAAAAATGTCAGAAAACAGCATAGTTCTTGACAACATAGCATATCCCTTGTACAAGCATACCAAAGGCGGCCGCCTTGAGTATGCTTACAGGGGCATTGTCGACTCTACAATTGTGGAACATATACTTGCCTTGGCGGAGGCGAACTTCTCCGACACAAAGGAACAAATCCTCGTCAGGAAGAGGGTTTATTTCATCATGGTGGAGGCTTTGCAGAACATCACGCGCCACCAGGACGTATATGACGACCCAGATTTCGACCAGAGCGCGCTGTTCATCCTGAAACGCAAGGAAAAATCCTATTCCATAACCTCCGCAAACCTCATTTTCGACCACGCCATTGAATCGTTGCGCGAAAAAATTGACAAGGTGAACGGCATGGACGCCGACCAGCTCAAGGAATATGCAAAACAAGTCCTGAGCAACGGCACATTCTCAAACAAGGGCGGCGCAGGCCTCGGTCTGATAGAAATGGCGAGGAAATCCGGCAGCAAGTTCCAGTATGAATTTGTGCCCGCGAAATATGGAATGTCGATGTTCTACCTGAACCTCGAAATCCCCATGTCGAAGGACGTGACACTCGTGCGCGACTCTAACCGCATCACAAAAATACGTCAGTACCGCTCATTGCTCCAGCAATGCAGCGTCGCGCTCATGTACAGCGGAACTCTCACGCAGAGCAACCTGAAAAACCTTCTCTCGATTCTCGCGAAGCAAATCAGCACCACAAAGCTCCTCAAAGCCAGGGTCAACAACCTCATGATTGAGATGTTGCAAAACATTCTGAGGTTCGGCGACAGGCGCGAAGGCGATACAGAAAAAGGCTGTTTCGGCATGTTCGTTGTAAGCGAGGACAAAAAATTCCTCAAACTCACGTCGGCGAACCTCATCAAAAACACAAACATCGAGTACACAACCCAAATACTCGACATCGTGAACAACGCCAACAAAGACCAACGCGCCGAAATGTACCATGACGACTCGCCAGGCAAGGGCTTCATTGCGATTGCAAACAAAAGCCGCAACAAGTACACATACTTCTTCGACAAAATCGACGACAAGTTCTCGCTCTACTCCCTCAATGTGTTCCTCACAAAATCCGATGAGCACAACATAACAATCTGATACACAAAGCCGATTAAAAATATTGAAAAAAAAATGCAAAAAGATTTGGTAGTTTCGTCAGAAACCGCTACTTTTGTAGCCGAAAATTGACGAAAAAAAGTTGATGGCCCCTTAGCTCAACTGAATAGAGCATCTGACTACGGATCAGAAGGTTGCAGGTTTGAATCCTGCAGGGGTCAC
>JAGCRY010000014.1 GCA_017964465.1 Bacteroidales bacterium
CGTGGAAAATGCTGCCAAGATGGGCGACTACATTTTCGGCAAGTTGAAGGGTCACAAGGCAATCAAAGACCTCCGTGGCAAAGGCTTGATGGTGGGCATCGAGACATTTGGCAATGCGTCTGAAATCCGCGACCGCCTCTTGTTCGACGAGCACATCTTCACGGGTTTTTCCGGCGGTGTCAATACCATCCGCCTCATTCCGCCGCTCTGCATCACCGAAAAGGAAATCGACAGGTTTGTGGAGGCATTCGACAAAGTGACGAAATAATTTATTTTAATTGATTGTAGAGACGCGATTAATCGCGTCTCTACGTTTTTATATACACATTTATTATGATAAAAACATTTCTATTTATTTCCCTGACATTATTCTGTTTCGCAGCCTCTGCCCAGACTTTCACCACCATCAAGGAAAACCCCATCACCTCGGTGAAAGACCAACACAAAAGCGGCACTTGTTGGGACTTTGCAACTCTTGGATTGGTGGAGAGCGAAATTCTCAGAACGTCGGGCAAAACTTACGACCTTTGTGAGATGTTTGTCGCCAACAAAGATTATATGGACTGCGCAACGCACCACGTGAGGATGCACGGATTCAGCCAAATTTGCGAAGGAGGTTCGGCTGACGATGTGTTGGAGGTTATCAAAAAATATGGCATCTGTCCCGAAGATGCAATGCCCGCGCCGGGAAGTTTGGTGGGCGATTCGTTGGCTAATTTCGAGGAGTTCAGAAAAGACTTCAAGGAGATTGTAAAGTATTATGGTACAGGCAACAATCATATTTTTCCCGCCGATACGATGGGCGGTCTTGAATATGTTGTGCGCACCGTACCTGGATGGCAGATTGCTGTGCAAAAGGTAATCGACAAGTATATTGGCAAATGTCCCGAATCTTTCACCTACGAAGGCAAGACCTACACGCCCAAAACTTTTGCAGCAAGTCTCGGCATAGATTGGACCAATTATATAAGCCTGACGAGTTTTACGCACCATCCATTTTATGAGAATTTTGTGATAGAATCGTTGCACAAATGGCGTATGCGTCCGAGTTTCAATCTGCCAATCGACCGCCTGATGTCCATCCTCGACCGTGCAATCGAAAAAGGCTACTGTGTGGCGTGGGGCGGCGATGTGTCGGGTGTATATGAGAAAAGCGATGGAGAATATGTCACAAAGTCTGATTTCGACAACAACGGCATCGCTAAACTCCCGCCGAATATAGTGGTTTCGCAAGAACTCCGTCAACAGCAATGGGACGATTGGACATTCACCTACGACCACGTAATGTTAATCTACGGCATTGCCAAGGGGTCCGACGGCAAAAAATACTATATGGTGAAAAACTCCTGGGGCACACAATACGGACGCAATGGCATTTGGTATATGTCGGAGGATTATATAAAACTCAACACAACCTACATTTTCCTCTGCAAGGATGCGGTGAAGACGAAAGATTTGAAGCCGTAAACTACTTTCCCATCTCTTTTGTGCTCAGCAATCCGCACGCAGCCATTATGTCCTCGCCCCTTGATGCGCGCACTGTGGCGATGATG
The DNA here is from genome assembly GCA_017964465.1 of Bacteroidales bacterium. GTDB lineage: Bacteria > Bacteroidota > Bacteroidia > Bacteroidales > UBA3824 > UBA3824. The sequence continues at coordinate 1,554 of JAGCRY010000014.1, forward strand.
CCGGCGGAATTGAGGATTTCCTGAAATTCTTTGATGCGGATTTCTGACGATGCGCGGAAGTCGCTGCCGGGGTGTTCGTGGTAACGGATTAGATTGACACGAGAAGGGATGCCGCGTAGAATTTTCACGATTTCGCGGGCGTGGCGGGGTGTGTCGTTGATGCCGCCTATCATAATGTATTCCGCCGAAAAACGACGTTGGTGGCGGAAGTCGTATTTTTTGATTAAATCCAACGTGCGCATCAACGGTTGAGCCTTCTCTATCGGCATTATCTTCATACGCTCGTCGGGGAATGGATTGTGCAGAGAGACAGCGAGATGCACGTCGGTCTTTTCGAGAAATTCCCTCAACGCCGGCAACAATCCAACCGTGGAGAGCGTCATCCTGTGCGGCGACATTGCAAAACCATAGTCGGCGGTCAAGATTTCCAACGCCTTCATTATGTTTGGGAGATTGTCCAAAGGTTCGCCCATCCCCATAAAAACGATATTGGTGAGCGTGTCAAATTCCGGCAAAGATTTTATTTGATTGAGTATTTCATTGGTGGTGAGATTGCCGCCAAAACCCTGCAAACCCGTATTGCAGAATTTGCAACCCATCTTGCAGCCCGCCTGACACGATACGCACAGTGTGGCGCGGTCGCCGTCGGGAATGTACGCCGCTTCCACGTATCGACCTTCCAACACGCTGAACAAGTATTTTTTTGTGCCGTCCGAGGAAACCGTTTCCTTGACAGGCGGCACGAGACCGAGCGTGAATTTTTCATTCAAAATTTCACGCGCCTTTTTGGAAAGGTTGGTCATATCGTCGATGCTCGACACATTTTTTTTGTAGAGCCAGTCTGCAATTTGCTTGGCGGTAAATTTTGGCAAGCCCAATTGCGCTGCAACGTCTTGAAGTTCGGCGAGCGTCTTGCCAAATAGCGGTGGATTGGTCATTTCTTTGCGTTCTTGGTGTAGAATGTTTCAAATTTTTCTTTCTTGTAGGCTTCTTCGGCGTAGAATTTTACGACGACGTTCCAAAACGACGGCTCAAAAAATTCTGACACGTTGGAGACAAATTTATGTTCCTTGTCGAAGAAAAACATCGCCGGAAATTTGTAGTTTTCGCCCATCAAGGCGTGTGTGAAAGAGTTTGGCATATTTTGCCCCATACTTACAAATGGCTTGTCGCTGTCAAACCAATAGAGCGAGTCGGTCGTAGTCGCCTCAATGCGCACGGGGTAGTAATGCGAATTGATGTAATTGCATAACGCGCTGTCTTTCAGCACTGCACGCTCGTGCACCATCGAGTTCATCGTGATGTAAGGCACGTAGCCGCGATATTTGTCGTCAAC
>JAGCRY010000198.1 GCA_017964465.1 Bacteroidales bacterium
ACGCCCGCAGTCTCGTGCACGATGGCTTCGCGGGTCTGTGTAAGTCTGTTGAATAATGTGGATTTGCCTACGTTTGGGCATCCTACTATGGCTACTATGTTGCTCATTTTGGGTTGGTTATTCTGCCTTTGTGTTAAGGAATTTTTCTATTAAAGCCGTCGCTTCGTCAGCGCGGTCTTTCGCTACATATAGTTCTACGAATGGGTCGAATCCCTGTTCTGCCCATCCGTTTTCGTTTTCGCCGGCGTTGCGGTTGCGGGCATAGCAATCTATGCCGTTGCTTTGGAGAAGTTTTTTTACCAAGTTGACGTCAATTGCGAGGCCGCTGAAAACCTGTTCCGACTGTGTTTCCATATCGTTTGGATTTTGTTAATACTATGCTCAGCGGCAAATTTATAATTTTTTTTCGGATGTTGCAAATATTTTTTTGAAATAGGTTGTTTTTTTGTCTATTCTTCGTTGCCTTGGCCAGAAATTTCCACTTTTAGGATGAAGTAGTCTGTGCCGTTTACAGGGATGAAGAGGTATTCAAGTTTGCCGTCTGTCTTTCGTGCAATGTCAATGAGTCCGAGTCCTGCGCCGCCTTTTGCAGATATTGTGCCTTCTTTGAGTTGTTTTTTGTACATGGCGTTGAGTTCTTCTTTAGAGGCGTTGTTCACGCAGTCGAGAGCCTGTGTTAGGTGGAGCATGTCATGTTTTGTGACTTTGTTTGCGGTCATTATATAATATATGCCGTCTTTTCGTCCTATCATGAACAGTCCGTTGATGAGGCTGAACTCCGTCTGGAACTCGGTGCTGTGTTTCTGCATGTTCTGGAGAATCTCCACGAGGGAGTGGTGCACGCGGCGTTTCACTTGCTTTTCCTCGTTGTTCTGCTCCATTTCTGCTTCGTTTTTCTCGGTGAACATCTTCACGACTTGGTGTGTGAATTTGCCAATATAGACTACTGATATGCCGTTCTCTATCAGCTCGTCATATAGGGCTAATACGTTGTGCATGAAGTTTATGTCGAGTTCCATTGCGGGATTCTTTGTACTCATTGCTTTGCTGTGTTGGTTTGTATTATGCCTATTGTCTTGCAAAAGGCGTGCTAAAACGGGTGTCGCCCATTAATTTTTTTCGTCGTCGTTTTTGTCGTCGAGGGATTCCTTCAGTTCAACTACCATCGCCCTGATTCCCTGGAGCGTTTTCACAAGTTCAAAGTTTGAAACTCCGTTCTTGTTTTTGAGGTAGTTTTTTGCGCCTTCGAGCGTCATTCCACGGTCTTTGACGAGATAGTGGATTTTGTGGATGTTTTCGATGTCCTTTTGGGTGAACTGACGGTTGCCCTTTTGGTTTTTCTTCGGGCGGATTATCGGGAACTCTTTCTCCCAATAGCGTATCAACGAGGTGTTTACGTTGAACATCTTCGCCACTTCACCGATGGAATAATAGAGTTTGTCGAGGTTCGCAATTTGCTCGCTTGTTATCACCTCCATCTCCTCATCGGTAGTCATTGTGATTACTTCGTTTTCCATATATAAGTTTTTTTATTGTTTTCAATTACTTCAATCACTTCAATTACTTCTGTTTTGTTAATCCAGCGCAAGTCCCCTTGTCTCGGCTATTTTCACGACCTTGTTCCATTGCTGAGGTCCGAGGGATGCAAAGAAGTAGTTTACGGGGTTGATTGCATGTCCGTTGTATTGCACTTCATAGTGCAGGTGTGGCGTGAGGGATTTTCCAGTGTTGCCGACGAGACCTATGACGTCTCCGCGTTTCACTTTCTGTCCCCACCGCACCATGAATTCGCTCACGTGCGCATAGAGCGTCTTGTAACCGTTGTTGTGGTTTATTATAATGTGTTTACCATGCTCCCTTTTGTCGCCGATGAATTCCACCGTGCCGTTTGCAGTGGCGTGGATTTCTGTGCCAGTGTTTGCGGCTATGTCGATTCCATTATGGGTTTTGGGAGTTTTGTATATTGGGTCGAGTTTTTTGCCGAAGCCATAATATATCAAATCTACGCCCGTGTGTTCAACCGGCAGAATCGATGGGAGGCTCTTGAGGTCTTCGTCGCCTGGCGCGAGTTTATATTGCAAGTCGCTGAAGTTTTTTTCTTCGCTTTTTAGCTTCTGGCAGCTTGTCTCGGTCATCGCTGCGATGAGTTTGAATAGCGAGTCGTCGTTTTTTATTTTGGAGTACATTTCACGGCGTTGAGCCTGGTTGTCGAGGTCCATTTCTGTCTCGAAAATCGCGCGGTAGATGTCTTTGTCGCGCTGCTCGATGTCTTTCAGAACGGAATCCACCCTTTCATATTTGAGGCTCAGCGCTTCATATTCCTGCTGCATGAGGATGTTTTCTTTTTCGAGGCTGGTCTGTTTTGGAGTCTTGATGGTATATGAGATTGTAAGGAATACGACGACGCCTATTGTCAGCGTGGCGATGGCCTGCGTGGCAATACGGATGGCGATTTTCCGCCATTTGTTTGTCTCTTCCTTTTCATACCCGAGCGAATCGGGGTCAAATCTGTAGTTTCCGTCTGACATTTTGTCTATTAAGGGTGTATTTTTCGCTAAAATGTATCGCAAAAGTAAAAAAAAAAACAATAAAAACAAACAAGTTTACTTTTTTTTAGCAAAACTAAAACATAATGTGTATATTTGCGGTGAAAGAAAAACGCCCCCGAGCCCCAATTGTGGCATAATAAATGCAGGGGTAATGTAACAGTGCGGATTGTATAGAGAGCGTCCGTGCTTGATTGTAAACTACTGAATCTTAGTGTATTATGGAATATAAACTTAAGACCGACGATGTGAAACGTCGTTATAGGGAGTATGAAGTTACGGGTGATGTGTCCGTCCAGAACATCGAGCCGCTCATGGAAGAAATGAAGGGCTGCGTAGCTTCATGCGATGAAGTTTGCATAAATTTGGTGGGGATAACGGAGTTTGACACGTCCGCCCTGCAGTTGTTTTATGCAATCAAGAACAGTTTTATCCGCGACAAGAAGAAGTTCCGTGTCACGTGTGACCTCGCTCCCGAGGTTGCGCAGCTTTTGTCGAACTGCGGCGTCGGCGACCTTGCACAGGTTCTGTCGTTTGGAGTCGCATGATGCACATAAAAAAATAGAACATAATATAAAATAACATATCAATCAAATGGCAAAGACAATACTCATAGTGGATGATTCGGAAAGTATCCGCGAAGTGGTTAATTTCACATTACAGACAGCGGGATTCGAGGTTTACGCCGCCGGCAACGGCAAAGAGGCTGTTGAGCTTCTTGACGGACGTGTCATAGACCTCGTGATTACCGACCTGCACATGCCTGAGATGGATGGCATCGAGCTCATCAAATATATCCGCGCGACAGCCGGATATAGCCGTGTGCCAATCCTGTTCCTGACCACCGAGTCGCAGCTGGCCAAGAAGATAGAGGCCAAGGACGCGGGCGCAACGGGATGGATTATTAAACCGTTCGTGCCGGCAAAGCTTTTGGCTGCCATCAGCAAGGTGATCAGGTAAGCCGCATGATGCGCACTTTCCGCAATTAGCAAGGTTTTATACCAAACATTATTCAACGAAGTAGAGTGATGGACAATTTTCAGAAGAAATTCCTCGATGAGGCAAGCGACTTGGTAAGTCAGCTGGAGCAGGCGCTCCTCACCTTGGAGCAGGACATGGGCAATCCGGAGCTGATTGACAGCATTTTCCGGATCATGCACTCGCTCAAGGGTGGGGGAGGCATGTTTGGGTTTGACAACATCTCCAACTACACACACCGACTGGAGAACATGTATGACCTTGTGCGCCAGAAGAAGCTCAAGGTGACAAGGGAGATGCTCGACATCACCTTTGAATCTGCCGACCACATCACGAGCATGCTCAACGACGACGGCTCAAAGACCGAGGCCATCAAACAGAACGAGGAAATCCTTAACAAAAGGATCGAGGCCATTCTTGATGGCGATTCGATGTCGGTCGTAGTTGAAGGTCCTGCCGAGGATGACAACCAGGGCGGAGGCGTAACGTCATTCTACGTGAAGGTCAAGCCTTATGAACACATCCAGCGAAACGGCACTAACCCTCTGCTGCTCATTGATGAGCTTGTAGGGCTCGGAAAGGCGAAAGTCAACATTTTCTACAGCAACATCCCCGATTTTGAAGCGCTCGTCTATGACGACACCTATATCTGGTGGGAGGTGATACTCTCGACCGAACAGGATGAGGATGCCATCAGGGACGTCTTCATCTTCGTGGAGGACGACTGCGAAATTGTTGTGAAAAAACTCGCTGAAGGTGACATTTTCACATTTGAGGGCATCGAACCCCTCTTGCAGTGCAGCCATGACTTTCCGTTTGACCTCGAGAAAATCACCAAACTCGCCCAGGCGATTAACGCACTTGAAAAGGCGAAAAACACCGAGGCGAAAAAAGCCGCTGAGGAGAACAAGGGCGACGAGCACATCAAGAAATTCGCCAAGGAATCCTCCATTTCAGGCATCAGGGTTGCTTCTGAAAAGATTGATTCGCTGATGAACCTTGTGAGTGAACTCATCACAACGCAGGCTGGACTAAACCTCTATGCAGACCGCGAGAAGAATGCCGAGCTCACCCGCATCGCAGAAAGCCTCGAGAACATTTCACGCCAGTTGCGCGACACGGCTTTCAGCATCACGCTTATCCCAATCGACTACCTTGTGACGAGGTTCCGCCGCCTTGTGCGCGACCTTTCACGCGAAGTCGGCAAGGAAATAGAGTTTGAGGCGAAGGGCGCGGAGGTTGAACTCGACAAGTCTCTCATTGAAGGCATTTCGGAACCATTGATGCACATTCTGCGCAATAGCGTAGATCATGGCATCGAGTCCGTAGCCGAGCGCAAGGCAGCCGGCAAGCCGCCGGCGGGCAAAATCACGCTCCAAGCCTACTATTCTGGCAGCCAGGTTGTTATTGCGGTGACGGACGACGGACAGGGCATGAACCCCGACAAAATCAAACGCAAGGCGATAGAGAAAGGTCTCATCCCGTCCGACGCGCAGTTGTCGGACAAGGAGGCAGTGGATTTGATATTCATGCCGGGATTCTCCACATCTGAAAAGGTGACGAACATCAGCGGACGCGGCGTGGGCATGGATGTTGTGAAAAGAAAAGTCTCCGACATTCGAGGCACAGTGTCTGTGGCGTCGGAACCCGGTGAAGGAACAACAATCACCATAAGCCTTCCGCTTACGTTGTCCATTATTGATGGTATGTTGGTACGCATAGCCGATGTTGATTACATTATACCGCTGTCTGTTATTGACACCATCTTTGCCGTGGATCATGAGAGGATTGCGTCCTCATTCCAGAACGTCATCAATATAGAAGGTGTTCAGTACCCATTCTATTACCTCAGAGATGAGTTCTCGATACCTGGCGAGCCGCCTGCGAGGGAGGAAATCATCATGGTTAAATATGAGGACAGGAAGATTGGCGTAGTTGTGGACAATATCACGGGCGAGTATCAGGCGGTTTTGAAGCCGCTCGGAAAGCTCTACCGCAACCAGGAGATATTTTCCGGCGCGTCAATCCTCGGCGATGGTACTGTGGCGCTTGTGCTTGATACACACAAAGTTATCAGCAAGTTCACGCGGTACAACGACATTTAATAGAGACAAAGACCACACATTATATAATATATAAGGCAAGTTAACAATATAAACACGATATATTATGGAACACGAAACAGGCTCTTACATATCCTTCGTACTTGGCGACGAATATTTCGCCATCAACGTGACGCAGGTGCTTAACATATTGCAGCTTGTGCAGATTACCAAGGTGCCGACAGCCCCCGACTACATGAAGGGCGTCATCAACTTGCGTGGCACGGTGCTCCCGATCATTGACATTCGCATGAAATTCGGGATGCCGCCAATCGAATACAAGCGCGATACGGTAATCCTCGTGCTCAATGTTGAGATAGACGGAGAGACGGTGAACGCGGGCATCCTCGTGGACGCTGTAAAGGAAGTGTTCGAGATAGTCTCGGACGAAATACTCCCGCCCCCGGGAATCGGCTCAAAGTACAAGTCGAAGTTCATCGACGGCATCTACAAGATGAACGATGACAGGTTCGTGATGTTGCTCGACATCGACAAGGTGTTCTCCACGGACGAGCTCATCATGATGAAGGACTCGACGGAGACATCCGAGTCTCAACAGGCAGAAGTTGTGGAATAATAGGACGCAAGAATGGAAATCAACCCGATCTCATTTTTCGAAGCGAAGCTTTCAGAAGCGGATTTTTCACGCCTGAGCAAGTTTATCTACCAGCAGTATGGCATAAAGATGCCAGAGGCAAAGCACATCATGCTGCAGAGCCGCCTGCAAAAGAGGCTCAGGGCGTTGCAGATTCCGTCTTTTTCGGAATATGTTGATTATGTGTTCTCTCCAGCGGGAAGTTCGGAGATTGTTCACATGATGGACGTCGTGTCCACAAACAAGACCGACTTTTTCCGTGAAAACCAGCATTTCGAGTATCTCCTCGACACAGTGCTTCCGGAATTGCACGACGTCAACAGGCAGAACTTCGTGAAAGTATGGTCGGCGGGTTGCTCTTCGGGCGAAGAGCCTTACACACTCGCAATGGTCATGTCGGAATATGCGACGAAGGCGCGAGGTTTCGATTTCCAGATATTGGGCAGCGACCTGAGCACCATTGTGCTCGACAAGGCGGTCACTGCCATCTACCCGGAGGACAGGGTCGATGTCATACCATACGACCTCAAGAAAAAATATCTCCTTCGCAGCAAGGACCGCACAAAACCAACTGTGAGGATTGTGCCGGAATTGAGGAGGAAGACGAGTTTCATGAGGCTCAATTTTATGGACGAACATTACAGCGAAGTCCCCACGAACTTCGACATAGTGTTTTGCCGTAATGTTTTGATATATTTTGACCGTCAGACGCAGGAAAATGTCATAAACAAGCTCTGCCGTCATCTCAGGAGCGGCGGGTACTTTTTCCTCGGTCACTCCGAGTCTGCGGCGGGCATAAACGTCCCGCTGAAACAACTGAAGCCGACGGTGTTCAAGCGACTTTGATGCAGAGAAGGCTTTGAAGAAAATGAATAATGACAGGAAAAACTCAATTATATAAGGTACAGGCATTTTAAACCAGAATATTATGGAAGACGCAACAAGTTATATAAGTGACGACGTTCTGCTGACCGAGCTCAGCAAGCGTGTAGAGAGATACAAGAATGCAGTTGACAATCTCAACTCGATGAACAAGCAGCTTTTGGACCTCAACCACAAGCTCGCGGAGAGTGAGGCTATGAAGAGCCATTTCATCTCCAACATCACAAACGAGATTATCAACCCGTTTGCCTCGATTCTGGGACTCTCCAAGAACATTACAGAGTGTCCCCCAACCGAAGTGGACCGCATGAAGCGCATGGCTGCCATGATAAACAGCGAGGCGTTCAATCTCGACTTCCAGTTCAAGAACATCTTTGCCGCAGCGGAGATTGAGGCAGGAAACCTTCAGCCCATCATCGCCGTGACGAACATCGACGAGATGCTCTCGAACCTTATGGACCAGTACTCAAGGGAGATTGCACGCAAGAGGCTTACGAAAGTCCTTGTCAACCTCGGCGACGAAAAGCCCTTGCTCTTCAAGACCGACGGCGACAAACTCACGATGGTCATCTCAAACCTCCTCTGCAACGCCATCAACTTCAACCGCCCCGACAAGAAGGTTGAAATCCAGTATGCGCGTAACAGACAGGGCGACCTCGTTGTGAAGGTCATCGACGAAGGCCTCGGTATTTCGGAGGAAAACCAGAAGATTATCTACGACCGTTTCCGCCGCCTTGACAATGGCATCAACTCCCTCAACCGTGGACACGGACTTGGACTCTCCATCAACAAGGCGTTTATCGATTTCCTCGGTGGAAAACTTGAACTTGAGAGCAAGGAGAACGAAGGCACGACATTCACGGTTACGATACCTGAATCGCAGACCGTCAGCAACGACTATTCCGAAGATGCTAATGAGGTGTTCTTCGGCGAAGAGGAGATTTTCTAAATGTAGGTGACAAAAACGCAGTGATATGACAAGACATTTTCTATATCCGTCCACGATGTTCGCATCGGCACAGCCAGCCGAGGTCACGACGATACTCGGTTCGTGTGTTGCGGTGTGTCTCTGGGACAGATATCTTGGCATCGGCGGCATCAACCATTATATGCTCCCTACGTGGAACGGCATGGAACTCGCCTCGCCTAAGTATGGCAACATCGCCATCGAGAGGCTGACGGAACGTATGTTGCAGTTAGGATGCAAGAAGAACAACCTCGTCGCCAAGGTTTTTGGCGGGGGCGAAGTGATTACGGTTTCGTCTTCTACCATGCACATCGGCGAACGCAACATCATGGTTGCCGAGGAGATGCTGTCGGAACGTAACATCCCGATTATCGGACGCTCGACAGGCGGCAAGAACGGGAGGAAAATCATATTCAACACACATACCGGCGAGGTGCTGCAGTGCTACATAAAAAACAGCATGGGAGGCAGATGAAGCCTTTAGCCGGCATGAATGGAAAAAAGAATTAACTTTATTGACATCAGAGATATGGCGTTGGAAAACAAAAAGATACGAGTCCTTATAGTGGACGATTCGGCAGTGGTTAGGCAGACGATGTCTTCCATCTTGCAGACCGACCCCGAGATTGAAGTCATGGGGACGGCGGGCGACCCGTACATAGCCGCCAAGCGCATACAGTTGGAAGTGCCTGACGTGATTACGCTCGATGTGGAGATGCCACGCATGGACGGCATCACATTCCTGCGCAAGATTATGACGCAGCACCCTATACCAGTGCTGATCATATCGAGCCTCACTGAGGAAGGCAGCCAGACCGCGCTCAAGGCGTTGGAATACGGGGCTGTGGATGTGATTGCAAAGCCAAGGATGGACACCAAGGAGTTCATCGAAGAATCGCGCATAAGGCTCATCGACGCTGTGAAGACCGCTTCAAAAGCCAAACTGTTCCCAAAACGCACATCTCTGCGCGTCGAGCCGAAACTTTCAGCCGATGCAGTGATTCCCAAAGCCCCGACGATGAGCATGATAAAGACGACAGACGTCGTTGTGGCTGTTGGCGCATCCACAGGCGGCACGGAGGCTCTCAGGGTGTTCCTCGAGGCGTTGCCCGCCGATTGTCCAGGCGTTGTCATCGTCCAGCACATGCCTGAAAACTTTACACGCTCTTTCGCAAACAGGTTAAACGACCTGTGCTCAATAACAGTCAAAGAGGCGCAGAACGGCGACGCTGTTATCCCCGGTCACGCGCTTATCGCCCCGGGCAACAAGCACATGCTCCTCAAACGTTCCGGCGCGAAATATTATGTTGAAGTCAAGGAAGGCCCGCTTGTAAATAGGCATCGTCCCTCCGTTGACGTTCTTTTCCGCTCCACGGCAAGGTATGCCGGCGCAAACGCCATCGGCATCATCATGACCGGCAGGGGTGACGACGGCGCAAAAGGCCTTCTCGAAATGAAGGAGGCGGGCGCAAAGACGGCGGCGCAGAATGAGGAGACTTGCGTTGTGTTTGGTATGCCGAAGGAGGCCATCAAACTTGGTGCGGCTGACCAGGTGCTGCCGCTCGACAAACTCGCACAATTTGCGACAAAGCCGTTTTAATACAAACAAAAAATGGTATTTAAATTGTAATAATATAATAACACAAACATTAAACATAAGGAAAACAGATCATGGGTAAACGTAAAGTATTAGTTGTGGACGACATTTTTGCCAACCAGTTTCTTCTGGCTTCCATGCTTGAGGAGATGGACTGCAACATCCGCACAGCGTCAAATGGACAGGAGGCCATTGATGCGCTCGCCGGCGAAAATTTTGATATCATATTCATGGATATCGAGATGCCGGTGATGAACGGCATTGAAGCGACCAAGAAACTGAAAGCGGATCCACGGTACAGTAAGATACCCGTGATTGCCCTCACGGCGCACAACCTTGAGGAGTTTACTGAAATGTTTGCGGACACAGGTTTCGACGGGTTGCTTGAAAAACCATACTCGTGCGAAGGCATCTCCGAAGTTTTGACTAAATTTTAAAATCCCGTTGGCGTATGAAAAAGAAAACGCAAAATAACGCCGCTTATTCCTATACCGTGATGGGACTCCTGATCGGGTTGGGCTTTATGGCTATAATCGTGTTCCTGGAACTCGTTTTTCAAGGCAAGCCGATAACATTTGAGCTTGTGGTTGAAGCGTTCAGGGACAGTCCCACCATGTGGATATATTTGGTTTTGCCATTCCTGTTCGCCGCATTTGGATATTATGCGGGGCATGAGTTGCAACACCGCATCGACGACCTCAGCAATGACATCGCCAACGAACAGTCAAAGTCGAGGATGATTTTCGACTTCGTTGAGAAGATGCGACAGGGACAGACTGACGTCCAGTATGATGTGCGCGAGGGCGATGAAATCGGTAAGTCACTCATTAACCTCCGTGACGAATTGAAGCGTTCACAGGAAGAGGAAAACATCCGTAAGAACGAAGACAAAGAACGACACTGGATTACAGAAGGTATGGCGAAGTTCGGTGCAATCCTCCGTGAAAACATCGGTGACCTCGACAAACTTTCAAATGAGGTTGTCATGAACCTCGTTCAGTATGTCAATGCTCAACAGGCGGGCTTCTTCATTCTCGCCGAGAAGGAAGACGGCACAAAATATTTCAAGATGACCGCGTCCTACGCATACGGTCGTAAAAAGTTCCCTGACGGCTCGATAGAGTGGGGCGAGGGACTTGTCGGTGCGTGTGCATTAGAGCAGAAGACCATTTTCATAAAGGAAACAAAGGACGACTACGTAAAAATCACCTCTGGTCTCGGCAAGAGCAATCCGCGAAGCTTGGTGATTGTGCCGCTCAAATTCAATGATGAGATCTACGGCGTTATGGAACTTGCGTCGTTCATCAAGTACCAACCGTTTGAGATTGAGTTTATTGAACGTGTGGCTGAATCCATTGCATCGACAATCTCCACAGTCAATATCAACATCCGTACTGCACAACTCCTCAAAGAGTCTCAGGAACAGGCGGAAGCGATGGTGCACCAGGAGGAGGAGATGCGTAAAAACATGGACGCCCTCAAGCATACGCAGATTGAGGCTGCGCGTCAGAGTGAACAGTTCATCAGTTTTACGAACTCTGTGAACCACACCATGATACGTGCCGAATATACTGTGGATGGCTTCCTTACATACGCAAACCAGAAGTTCCTCACGAAACTCGGCTACACAAGTTCGTCCGAAATTGAAGGCAAGCATATTTCTATGTTCATTTCCGACAAGGATCGTGCATGGTTCAACGACCTGTGGCAGAACCTCGCCTCTGGTGGCAAGCACTTTGAGGGTGACATGAAGCATGTAACAAAGACCGGCACCGATGTATGGACGATGGCGACTTATGTGTCGGTGCGTGACCACAAGCACAATCCCGTCAAGATTCTTTTCCTCGGTATTGATATCACCGAGAGCAAAAAGGAAAGCCTCGACTACAAGGGTCAGATCGACGCCCTCAACCGTTCAACAATGAAGGCTGAATATGGTCCTGACGGTCGTGTGCTCGAAATGAACAACAAACTTAAAGAAACGCTCCTTTACACTCCCGAAGAACTTAAAAAACGCACTATTTTCAACTTCCTCACTGCGTCTGACCTTGAAGATTTCAAGCTCATCTGGAAAAACATCATCAACGGTGTGCCTTTCGAGGGTCGTCATAAGTGGATAATGAAGACTGGTGAAGAGCGTTGGTTCCAAGGCACTTACACCGTCGTTCACGATATGTATGGTGAACCTGCAAAGATTGTCTTCATCGGCAACGACATCACCGACCAGATACGCATCGAGGAGAAGAACCGTGAATACATGGCTACACTCCGCGAACAGGAGCAGAAGTTACAGCAGTCGCAGGTTGAACTCTCTAAGAAACTCAAAGAAGCCCGCGAGGAAGTCAAATCGCAGTTTATTGAGGTGGAAATCGTCAAGAACCTCAGCGACAAGACTTTGGAAGGACTTTTGGATGCTGTTGTTACCATCAATCAGGACAACAAGATTACACTCTTCAACCGAGCTGCCGAAGAACTTTGGGGCATTTCGCGCAACAATGTACTTCAGCACGACATCTCGGAACTCCTGCCCACTGATAACATCTCTGCCGATGACAGCTACCTCGGCAACTTCTTCCGCGCAGGTGACAAGACTCTTGTCGGCAAGCGTACTGAGGTGTTCATCATCGACAAAAATGGCGAATCCATCAACGTGCTTGTTACCCTTGCGGCGGCTACACGCGGTGAACGCTCCACTCTCACGGCATTCATCCAGAAGATTGAAGTGGAATTGTTCTAACAATGACATTATCAGAATTATACACCCATATCAAAAATTCGCTTACGGCACAATTTCCCGACCCAAAGGAGCGGGGGATTGTGTCGCGGTGTATTGTGGGCGGTGTTACGGGTTTGGACGGTAATGAGTGCATCCTGCATCCCGACCGCCGTGTAGAAATTGACAATACAGCCGTCAATAATATTATAAAACGAATCAGCGACCACGAGCCGTTGGAATACGTATTCAATTCGGCGCAATTCATTGACATTGAATTATATACCAATTCCAATGTATTGATACCGCGCCCTGAGACTGAGGAATTGGCATTGAAAATAGTTGGCGAAATACAAGCGCGGCTTCAACGTGACAATAGGGGGGGGGACAAGCCTATTTCTATCCTTGACATTGGCACGGGCAGCGGCTGTATTCCTGTTTATCTCGCCACCAAATTCCCAGGTTGCCAATTTTCCGCCATCGACATCAGCGACGACGCCCTCGCCACCGCCCGCAGCAACGCGGAACGCCACGGTTGCAACATCAATTTTATCAAGGCGGATATTCTTGATTATCAGACATCTGCAATGTTTGACATCATTGTGTCCAATCCGCCATACGTGTTGGAATCCGAGAAGGCATTGATGCAGTCCAATGTACTTGATTATGAGCCTGATACGGCACTTTTTGTTCCTGACGACGACCCTTTGAAATTTTACCGCGCCATCAGTAAGTTTGCTGTTGGACATTTGAACGATGGCGGCAAGTTGTATTTTGAAACCAACGAAAAGTTCGGCGTTGAAACGGCAGAATTGATGCGTAGTTGCGGTTTGCAGGAGGTAGAAGTGATAAAAGATTTGTTCGATAAGGATAGGTTTGTTGTAGGGATGTAAAGCCTATATCCCCCGATTTTGTCAAAAAAGTACGAATTATATCCCCTGATTTTGTCAAAAAGTTGCGAATTATATCCCCTGATTTTGACATTTTTTTTATCTTTGTAGCATCTAAAATTCATCACCATTATGGCTGTATCAAAACATATCATCGACCTCGTTAACCTCGCGCTGCAAGACCGTGTGCTGACCTTCACGGAGCGGCAAACCATCGTACAGACCGCCATTAACGAAGGTGTGTCGGAGGCAGAAATCAATGCCGTCTTGGACAATATGCTCGCACAGCGGCTCAAGAGTTATTCCAAGGAGCAACTCAAACGCTGCCCGTCGTGCGGCGCACAGATTCCGCTGCTTTCGGAAGACTGTTTCTTCTGTGGCGCAAAGTTGGAAAAGTCTGCTCCTTCCGCCGTGCCTCCGCCCTACAATGTCACAGGTGCTGACGCCGACATCATCCGCGCCGAAAACATCCGTACCGAACAGGAGGAAATCAACATCAAAAACTGTCCCGACTGCGGCGCACCGTTTCCGCTGATGAGCAATGTCTGCACACATTGCGGACACGTGTTGCACGCCCGCAGGGAGTCGGAGTTCAATATCAAAAATCTTATTACTAACATTGCCGGCAGCATCTATACCATGCAAAACTCTTACAAGCCTACATTTGCGGATGTCTTGAAATTCAACAAAGGCATTATGACACTTCTTTTGGGCTTGTTCTGTTTTATGGTAGGATGGTCGTATCCTGGCGATTTTGGCGAAATAGTGACGGTTGGAGGCTTTTTTGTGGGGTTGGTAGGAATCATGTTGCAAGTATTTTTACGGCCCGAAAACAGCGCAGATGCCGAGGCGATAAACAAAACCATCAATTTGAAAAAAGTTGCTTACTTCGTGTCCAACCTTGTGGATCGTGCAATTGATGGTGCGGCAAATGCCCTAAGCAAAACGAACTCTGTCAATACTAAACATCCAAATGTTGACAGCTCCGTTTCGCCCGTTACAGCTGCCGACGAGGTGTATTATCAGGCATTGTGTGACCATAATATGTACATAAGGCTCACAAAATCAATATACGGCGATAATTCAGAAGCGAACAATTTCATTTCGCAACTTGGTGCCGAAATCCAAAAGGCAGAACAAATCCGCCGTCGCAACAGCAACAAGCTGATGCTGATTGTGGTATCTGTGATAGCCCTCGGTGTAATTTTGATTATGTTACACGCAGCCTTTACTACATACGATTTTAAGTAGTCATAATTAAATGAATACAGACATGCAAAACAACGATTCTACCATATTGAGCGGTATTTCCGACAAGGCGGCTTTTCAGGATGCCGTCAAGAAAATTGAGAGCGAGCTTACAGCATACAAAAAGTCGTTTCCCAAGAATTTTGGCGAGGGTATCAAAAGCAAGCTTTCACCGATGTGCCTCGCGTATGCCGTCTATTGCTTTGTCATTTGCGGCGTATCGAATACCCACTTTCATGCAATGATGGCGGCGTTTGTGACGATACCGATGCTTTTGTGCGCGTATTTCCTTAGGTACAAGCCTGCAGAAAACAATAGGGACACAATCAATCAGATTCGTCAGTCGCTCAAAAAATATGAAGATTATCCCGACGTACAAAAGTATGCGGCGGAATTGGACATTGAGCTTACGCGCAGCGAGGCTGGAAAAAATGGTTACAAAAACAAGGCAAACATCGTTTTTTATATATTCATTGCCGTGCTTGTTGGTTTGATGGTGTCGGAGTTTTTTTAATCTTGCTCGCCGTGATATGGGTTGACGCGGGGCTTGGATTTCGGGCATTTGTCGAGCGTGAAATCCGCCGCCTTGCATACCGCGTCGTTGAACACCTGCACCGCGTCCATGAAGCCGTCGGGCATACGTCCGCCATTAAACTCCATAAAAAACTTCTCTCCCGTCGAGAAACTTGCACTGATGAAAAACTCCGTGATTGGCGGCAGTCCGTTTACATAGACATTCCAATCGTTGAATTTTAACAATCCGCTCTCCTTCAACGCTTTGGTGAGGGGCTGGATGGTCTTGGCGTCGTTTTTTATGTTAAATTTGTAACTGTCGTAGCCCCTTTCGCGGGCGATAGAGCCGTTGAATGAAGTATCGTCCAAGCGGATGCTGTATTGAACGATTGAGGGCTGTTCGTTGTAGTATTCGTCGTAAAAATTGCAATAAATACTTGTCAACTCGCCTTTGACGTTTTCGATGGGCTTGGTGTTTTGATTGTTGCTGCGGTAGCCGCCGCATACTGGTGTGTCCATATTGTCGTTTTGAGCGTTGCCGCCTGCAATGGATGACAGCAGGAGCAACAGGGTTAGCAATCGTGTTTTCATAATTAATTCGGGTTAATTTTTGCTTCAAAGATAATATTGTTTTACGAAAAAACCACGAAATCCATTGGAAAATTTTCCGTGGGATTTCGTGGTTTTATGATTGGGGGTGGAAAAGTAGATTACTTGTTCTTCACTTTCCAGCCACTGTCGGTCTTTACGAGCGGAGCTTCTTTCTCTTCGATTACTTGGCCGTCCATGAGCAACTGGTACTTGACGGTAGCGGTCTTGCCATCGGCGGCAATCTGTTCGCTGAGCACTTTGAGCTTCATGCTTGCTCTGATTTTGTCAGCCTCAGGAGAAGATGCTTCTTCCTTTATAGATTGGAGCTCTTCGTCGGTGATGCCCTCAGTGATTGCCTTTAAGGTGTTGATGTCGCCAGTCATTGAGGCATTGAAGGACTTCTCAAATACCTGAGACGGAGTGTCGCCACTGCCGCCGCCACAGGATACCATCATCACGGCGTATACCATCAACGCCACGATTGCAGAAATGATTCTTTTCATAATTAGAAAATGTGTTTAATTAGTGTAAATGTTAATTGTCTTTGTCTTGGCTTCGATGTGAAACCTTAACGGTGGCAAAGTTATGCAATATTTTTTAATTGTTGCAAATTTTTGTGAATAAAAAATGCAATTATTAATACTATTCAGGTGGTTTGCTGCGTTTTCCAGTCAAATTATCCCCAAAAACACATCAATTATGGAAAGGATTACTAAAAAAATCCTCTTAATTTTCGTTCTGTTGTTTGCTGTGGTGGATGCTTTCGCCGACATGGAGCCCAAAGTGATAGACCGCTGGGTGACCGAGCCTATGCTTGAAGAGAATGAAAAGGTGATAATAGAGTATGTATTTGAGAATCCAGAGTCATTGACGATGAATTTCTATACTGAAAAATAATTACTCCTCCCGAGTACACTTCAAGCGACCAAACTCCTCCCGAGCCGAATAATGCTGCCTCTCCCGAATCCAATACAAGCGACAATTCTACAAATCGGGAATCCGACACCATTGCAAAATAAAAAAGAGGCTGTCTAAACAACTTTTTAGACAGCCTCCTTTTTGTAGGAATGGGGTTGTAAACGATTTATTATTTTTGCAACATCGTTTTGGAGTCCTGTTTGTTTTTCCATACGAAGAACATCGCAATTGCCACTGCGCCGCATACGCCGCCGAGGATGTAGCTGAGGGTGGGGGCGAGGTGCAGACATTCGGGCGCGATGAATAGGTATGTGGAGCATACCACGGTCATGTACAGTGCGGGCAGGAACGCCATTATCCACGGTTTGCGGTTGATGACCATATAGACTGTTATCGACCACAGAGTGAACACGCTCAATGCCTGGTTGCTCCATCCGAAATAACGCCAGATGACACCAAAACCAGCTGCGTCGCTCAGGCTGTAAACGATGATGAGTGCGGTTGCAATGAATACAGGCACACTTATCATAAGGCGTTGCGAGATTTTGCTCTGATCCATCTTGAATAAGTCGGCGAGGATGAGTCGTGCGCTGCGCAGTGCCGTGTCGCCGCTCGTTATAGGTGCGAAAACAACGCCAAGCATCGCCAAGATGCTGCCGACTTTGCCCATCCATGTCTCTGTGATGAAATATACGATTGATGCCTGAGATTCGCCATAGCCTTTTTCTTTGTAATACCATATTGCGGCAGCCGCCCAAATCATCGCGATGATGCCTTCCAGTATCATTGCGCCGTAGAATACGGGACGACCGAGGTTTTCATTTTTGAGGCAACGTGCCATCAGCGGGCTTTGTGTGGCATGGAAACCAGAAATCGCGCCACAGGCTATCGTGATGCACATAATCGGGAATATCGGCGTGGTGTCTTTGTGAGGATGGCTGTTGGCGATGCCGTCGGTGATTTCGGGCAATTCGATTCCATTCCAGAATATCATGAACAATACGCCTACCGCCATGAATATCAGTGCAAATGCAAAGAGCGGATATACCTTGCCGATTACTTTGTCGATTGGCAGGAGAGTGGCGATGAGGTAGTATGCAAATATTACTACAATCCAAAATGTGTTGTTCATCCAGTCGGGTGTGATTTTGTCCAAGATGCCGGCGGGCTGGCTCACGAACACAACTCCAACAAGCACGAGCAATATCACTGTGAATACCCTCATGACCGTCTTAGTGGTCGAGCCGAGGTATTTGCCGATGATTTCGGGCAGGTTTGCGCCGCCTTCACGAAGCGAAATCATGCCTGAGAAGTAGTCGTGGAATGCGCCGATGAATATGCAGCCCACCACAATCCAGATGTAAGCCGCCGTGCCAAATTGTGCGCCGAGTATTGCGCCGAATATGGGGCCGAGTCCGGCGATGTTGAGGAACTGAATCATGAAGATTTTCCATGTCGGCATCGGCATAAAATCGACGCCGTCCTGCTTGGTGTAGGCAGGTGTTTTGCGGGCTGGGTCGGGTCCGAAGACACGCTCAGCAAATTTGCCGTATAGCACGTAGCCAAGTACGAGTGCTATGATTGATAATATGAAGGTAATCATTGTTTTTGTTTTATTTGTTGATTGTCGATGCAAAATTACAAAAATTATTTATATATTTACCGCTGATTTGAATTATAGATTTTATTTAATTGATGTAAAATGAGACTCAACAAAATTTATTGTTTTGTTATTTGGCTTGTATTGTTTGTGATGATGTGTGAAAATGCCGGTGCGCAGGATTTGCCGCCGACATCTGACGACATAGTTTCTTTGACTGTGGCGGTAGGCGACGACCTGCCGTGGTATCGAAGTGTGTGGTTCTGTGGCATGCTTGCGGTCGCTGTCGTTGTGCTTGTAGTATTTGTTGTGATGCTAAAACGCAAATCTGAAAGGCTTGGAAACGAACTCAGCAACATTTCCCGTGTCAAGGAACTCAGTGACACCAATCTCAAACTCTTTTCCAGCATCTCAAACGAAATTCGCACTCCTATGACGTTGATAATGAGTCCTTTGAATAAACTCATGGATGCGGACAATGACCCTGAAAGGCAGCAAAATTATAAGACCATAAGCCTTAATGCACAACGCATCCTCCAGCTCGTCAATAAAGCTCTCGACATCAATGGCTGTGAAACCATTCAGATGCCGTCTGACAATATCAACACCGTTCTTTCAACCCTCAATGATGTCTCTGATGAAAGTGAATCCGCGCAAGGCGACGGAGAGCGCAAGCAGCAAGCGCGTAAGAAGGGCAAGGTTGTTGTTGTTGCGGGCGATGAGCTTCTTCGCAAATATATGGTTGATATGCTCCAGACCAATTTCCATGTAAAAGATTTTTCCGATGGTAGCGCGGCGTTGCTTCATGTTATCAAGAGCAAGCCCGATGCCGTTATTTCAGATATGATTGCAGACCAGATGGATGGCATGGCGCTTTGTGCAAAAATAAGGCGTAATGTTGACACGAATACTATCCCGGTCGTTCTGCTTGCCGCCGATGCGCACGATTGTAGCCGTATCAAGGCTCTCGACATCGGTGCCGACGCATATATAATAAAGCCGTTCAACATAAGCGTCCTTTCTCATACTGTCGCCAATCTCCTAAAACGCAACCTTACGCTAAAAAACAGTTTTCTTGGTCGCCAGGCGAATCCAAAGGAAATGGAAAAAGAGGAGCCGGCTGAGGAGTCTCCAGACCAAAAGCTCATGTCGAGGGTTTTGAAGGTCATTAATGAAAACATGTCTAATCCGAGCCTCACGGTCGAGGAGATTGCTAAGGCTGTGGGTATCAGCCGTGTACACCTCCACCGCAAGCTCAAAGGCCTTACGAACCAGTCCACGGTTGATTTCCTGCGCAACGTAAGGCTTGACCGTGCCTCAAAACTTCTCCGCGACAGACATTCGAGCATATACGAGGTCGCGCAGGAGGTTGGTTTTGTGTCCACAGCGTATTTTTCAACGGCGTTTAAGGACAGGTTTGGCTGCCCGCCGTCTGCGTATTTGACAGACGATAAATAAACTTAACGTTAAATTAATGGTGTACAATTTACTATTAATTTAACATCTTCATCACAATTTTTAAAAATGTAACATCGCTTGATTATCAGAGTTTTGATTAAAAATGTGTAACATGAACGAAAAATGATGTACGATAATTGAAATAAAAATTTCGTTATTTGTAACATACGCGAAATATTATGTAACGTTAAAATTTGGTAAAATTTTTCTTTATCTGTTAATTTGTACCAATAATCAGCACTGCAAAATGACAAGACAGACAGATACATCACATAATCTATAATTCATAAACCAAAAACTGAAATCAAATGAGAAAAGAGACTACACTACTAATTAAAAAGCGCAAGCCGCCTGCGCTACGAGCCTGAAGGGAATCCCTGAAGGCATGCGGCACACAAGCAACATGCTTCACAACACAAGAACAATCAACTATTTTTATTTCTTCAAACAAAATTTATATTCAATGAAACAATCAATTAACTTAAGGAGGTTTGTACTGCTCCTTTTCCTAATGATGTTCTCGCTGGATCTGCTTGCGCAGGTCATAGTGTCGGGCACCGTGACGGACGAGGACGGCAACACGCTTCCTGGTGTAAATGTGTTTGAAAAGGGTAGTGCCAATGGTACTATCACGGACCTGGACGGCAAGTACCGGCTTAGTGTAAAGAGCGGAGCCACGATCACGTTCAGCTACATCGGCTGCCAGGACCAGGAGTTCACCGTTTCAGGCACAAGGACAATCAACGTAACGCTCAAAGAAGACACGCAAGAAATTGAAGAGGTCGTTATCGTGGGTTACGGTCAGCAGAAGAAAGCGTCGGTCGTAGGCGCTATCACGCAGACCTCCGGCGAGACCTTGCAGCGTGCAGCGGGCGTATCCAACCTCGGTGCAGCCCTCACGGGTAACCTCCCGGGCGTTGTAACGGAGCAGGGCACAGGTATCCCTGGCGGTGAAGACCCCAAGATTACCATCCGTGGTGCAAGCTCTTGGAACAGCTCCGACCCGCTCGTCCTCGTGGACGGTATCGAGCGTGAAATGAAATCCGTGGATGTTTCCTCCGTGGAGAGCATCTCGGTACTCAAAGACGCTTCCGCAACCGCCGTTTATGGTGTGCGTGGTGCAAACGGCGTTATCCTTATCACCACAAAGCGTGGTGAGGAAGGCAAGGCTCGTATTAATGTGGGCTTCACATCCACAATGAAGACTCCCTCCAAGCTTCCTAACAAGCTGGATGCTTACGACGCTCTCATCGCCCGTAACAAGACCATCGAGATGGAGCTTCCAATCGCTGCAGTGGCAGAAAACTCCTGGGCATACATCACCCCGATGTCGGAGATTGCCAAGTACCGCAATACCGATCCCGAGGCAAAGGACGAAAAAGGCAACCTCATCAGCGAGCGTTATCCTAATATCGACTGGCAGGATGTCCTCTTCAAGGATTTCGCTGCAAGCTACAATGCAAACCTCAACATCAGCGGTGGTAGCAAGGTCGTAAGGTACTTCGCTGCAGCAGACTACGCAAACGAAGGCGACCTTATGCACATTTTCGACAATGGTCGTGGTTACACAACCGGTTATGACTACAACCGTTTGAATGTTCGTTCAAACCTCGACTTCACCATCACAAAATACACAGTATTAAAGGTGAACCTCGCAGGCTCGCTGGCAACCAGCAAGCGTCCCCGTATGAACCAGGGCGACTCTTGGCAGGAGGCTCAGCGTTGGGCTGGTGCATACAACATCGCTCCTGACGTTTTCGTTCCGCAGTATTCCAATGGTGGCTGGGGTTATTACCCGCAGGTATCCAATGTATCAAACTCCGTAGAGAACGCCGCTACTTCTGGTATGGCTAAAAACACCACAAACACAATCACAACAGACTTCAACCTCGAGCAGGATTTGAGCTTCCTTACAAAGGGTCTCAATCTTCGCGGTACAATCTCTTGGGATAATAGGTTTGAGGACAATGGTCGTGGTATCGCTGACGACTTCAACGACACACACCGTATGTGGATCGACCCCAAGACTGGCGAAGTTTACAATAATAAAGACGTCGATTTCAACACCGGCTTCGACTGGGTTGAGACTCCGCAGTGGCGTGCAAACGACGGCAACGCCG
This sequence comes from Bacteroidales bacterium, assembly GCA_017964465.1. GTDB lineage: Bacteria > Bacteroidota > Bacteroidia > Bacteroidales > UBA3824 > UBA3824. The sequence goes on from JAGCRY010000198.1 coordinate 21,719, forward strand.
GCTCTACTTATCGTCGTCTCTTCTATCAGGGACAGTTGAACTACATGCGCAAGTTCGGCGACCACGAAATCGGCGGCATGGGCGTGTTCAAACGTGAGGAAAGCGCATTCGGCAGCGAACTTAAGAGGTATCGTGAGGAATGGGCATTCCGTGCAACCTACAACTTCAAGGGCCGCTACTCAATCGAGTATAACGGCTGCTACAACGGCTCAGAGAAATTCTCCGAAAAACACCGTTTCGCATTCTTCAATTCAGGCGGTGTAAACTGGACACTTTCAGAAGAACCCTTCATGGCTTCCATCAAGGATCATGGCTGGGTTGAAATCTTGAAATTCCGTGCTTCTTACGGCGAGGTCGGCGACGACAACGGTGGAGCTCGTTGGCTCTATATGTCGCAGTGGTCGCGCGGCGGCAAGGCTCTTATGGGTAGCGTTTCTGAATCCAACTTCAATGGCTACAGCGAATCAGTACTCGGCAATTATGACGTGCATTGGGAGAAATCGCGTAAGTTCAACTTCGGTATCGACTACTCCTTCCTCCACGGCCTCATTGCAGGTAGCTTCGATATATTCAGGGACAGGCGTAGCGACATCCTTATTTCTGGTGGCGACCGTGCCATTCCTGCTTACTTCGGCGCATCCGCTCCTACTATCAACAAGGGTAAGACCAAAAACAAAGGTTATGAGCTCGAGCTTCGTTTGAACAAAGAACTCAGGAGCAAGGGTATGCGTTTCTGGGGCAATATCAATATTTCCCACAGCGAAAATAAGATTATCGAAAAGGACGACGCTCCATTGCGTCCTAACTACCAGAAACAAGAGGGATACGTTATCGGTCAGGAACATTCCTTCATCGACGCCGGATTCCTTCAGAACATCGACCAAGTTTATGGCTCGCCCAGGTATGAGAGTGATGACGACTTCCGTCTCCCCGGCTGCTACTACATTGTCGATTTCAATGGCGACGGTCAGATCGACAGCAAGGACTCCGCTCCTTACGGCTATTCTTCCACTCCTCAGAACACCTACAACGCTACCATCGGTTTCGATTGGAAAGGCTTCAGCTGCTTCGTACAGTTCTACGGCGTTACCAACGTAACCCGCGACGTAACCCTCCAGTCTTTCGGCAACAAGCTCAACACTGTGTATGACCTCGGTTCTACCTGGTCTGTTGACAATCCGAACGCCGAAATGACCTACTACCACTGGAGCACTGCATCCGTGAGCAAGTATGGCGGCGCGTTCCCCTCGTATGGTTCGCAGTTTAAGTTTGATGGCTCGTTCATCCGTCTTAAGAACATTGAGTTTGGATACACATGGTATGACAAGTCGTGGATTAAGCACATCGGCTTCAACTATTTGAAGTTGTTTGTCAACGGCAACAACCTCTGGCTCTGGACCCGCATGCCTGACGACCGCGAATCCAACCTCGGTGGCGCTGGCTACACCGGTGCTTATCCTACTGTTAAGCGTTTCAACGTGGGTATTAGGTTCTCACTCTAAAAAACTGATTCTAAAAAATGAGAAATATACATAATAAAATACTAATTGGTGCAGCGGGGCTCGCGTTGATGGCTATGGCCACATCGTGCGACTCTTATCTCGACAAGGCTCCGGATACCACAATCACCGCTGAGGAGGCTTTCAAGGACTTCAACAGTTTCCAGGGATATGTGGAAGGCATCTATAATGCAATTCCTGACAAGGAGAAATGCCACTGGTGTCCTTCATGGAACTGGGGCGACGATGAGCTGATGAACCCCGAGGCTGACGACCGTTTCACACACCAGTCCGACCTCGGCAACTTCAAGGCTTGGCAGGAAACGGGCAACTGGCTCTATCATTCCACCGACGGCAACGGCGGCTATCACTTTGGTCGATTGTGGACGGAAGGATGGGGCGCAATCCGCAGGTGCAACATGACCATCGCCAACATCGACCAGATGGTGGGCACAAAAGAGGAGAGGGACCTTCTCCTCGGACAAGCATACTTCTTCCGTGGCTGGTTCCATTTCGAGATGATGGAATTCTTCGGCGGACTCCCGTACATCGACAAAGTTTTTGAAGACGGAATGGAGTTCAAAGAGAAACGTCTCTCTTATCGTGAATGTGCCGACAAGGCGGCTGCCGACTTCAGGATGGCTGCCGACATCCTCCCGATTAACTGGGACCAGACCGTGGTTTCATCCCAATACGGTTTGGACGGCAAAAACAGGCTGCGTGTAAACAAGATTACCGCTCTCGGCTATCTTGGTAAAAACTACCTCTGGGCAGCTTCTCCGCTCATGGAGCACGGCGCAATGGTAGGTGCCAGCACCACAGGAGAAACCTACAAGTACAACACGGAATATGCACAGAAAGCTGCTAAAGCCTTCAAGGAGTTACTTGACCTCGTGGAGAGCGGACAGACACAGTATGCGCTCGTAGAGTTCAATTTCGACGACACCCCTGGTGCAGACGGCGTGGCTCGTGGCATCTATGACCACACCAAGGCTTCTTCAGCCAAGACATGCTATTCCGACCTCTTCTACACAGTTGGTAACAACTGGCTCATGCCTGGCTCGACCGAGGCTATCATGCAGGGTCTTTCTGGTGAAAACGGTCAGGCCAACAACTGTAACTGGAACACATCGAAGGTGTTCGGTCCTAAGGTTGCCGGTCTCGTGGAGCATGATAACGTTATCCACATGCCAACCGCCAACCTCGTAGATCAGTACGGCATGGCAAACGGCTTGCCTCTCGACGATCCCGCATCGGGATTTGACCCCAAGCACCCCTTCAAGGATCGTGACCCAAGGTTCTATCATGACATCGTGTTCGACGGTTTTAAGTATGTGAATGCGGAAGGTCTTGAAGAATCCAAGGAATATCTGCGTTACTGCAGCCTCTACACCGGCGGCGCAATGCGCGACCAGGCTCACGCAAGTCAGACCGGCTACTTCATCCAGAAGCTCGTACCCCACACATGTAACATCGGCGACAAGGATTATGACTATCCGCGTGCGTTCCACTGCTACATCCCCTTCATGCGTCTTGCAGATATCTACTTGATGTATGCTGAGGCATCGGCTGCATCAGGTGATGAAGCTACGGCAGTCGCTGCTGTAAACAAGATTAGGACACGTTGTGGTGCAGGCGAAGTTGGTGCCAATTACCGCTCAGGCGAAAAGCTCATGGACGAGATTCGCCGCGAACGTGCTGTGGAGCTCTCTTTTGAAGGTTTCCGCTATAACGACCTCCAGCGTTGGCTTCTCCTTACCGAACCGAAATACATGGTTAAGTATTCTCATGAGTTCGACCGCAAGGAAAAGGAAGAATTCTTCAAGACCCATGATCCGAAGGATGCTGAGGTCGCTAATTTCAGGAAGAAGGAGATTCTTACCCGCAAGCTCACGGCAAAACACTATTGGTTCCCGCTGCCTGAATCTCAGGTATATCTCTATCCTGAATTTGAGCAGAATCCGGGCTGGTAAACCTACTTTATACATGAATTTAAACTAATCAAAATGAGACATATACACAACAGTTTAATTATATGCGCTGCCTTGGCTACCGTGCCTTTCGCTACGGAAGTTAAGGCGGAGGTGGCCAGCACGGTGGCATCGGCTGCTTTCGAAAGCAACGCGCCTCTTGCCGATTCGCCTATGGAGGACATCCTGGTGAAAGGTAGGGTGGTGGACGAGGAGGGCAACCCGCTCCCCGGCGTCACGGTTGCTGTGTCAGGTACAACAAGGGGCACAATCTCTGACGTAAACGGCAATTTCGAAATCAATGCGCCAGAAGATGCCGTCCTTTCGTTCTCCTTCAGGGGTTTTTACCCGATGCAGGTGGATGTCAGCGGTCGCGAGGAACTCGGCGACATCGTGCTTACTAAGGACTTGAACGCTGGTCTTATCGACCTTCCCTACCGCAAGGTCAATGAGAACGACCTCATTGGAAGTGTGTCATACGTCAATGTCGTTGACAAAATGGAGACCAACTACACTACAGCCACGTTTGATAACATGGAGACGTATGTAGGTGGTTGGAATGGCTCGACGCTTTGGGGCATGAGCAATGAAAACTCGAGCTACTTCGTAGTTATCGACGGTTGCCCCCGTGGTCTTACGGGACATGAAAACCTCATTCCTACGGAAATTGAGTCTATCACATTCCTCAAAGGTGCCGACGCTGTCGCTTTGTACGGCAGCCGTGGCGCAAAGGGTGCAATCCTCATCACTACAAAGCGTGGTAAGGTAAGGGACGGCCTCGAAATCAACAGCCGCGTCGTGACCGGCTTCCATGTTGCAAAGAGGTTCCCGCAGTACCTTTCGTCCGCAGAGTACATGTCGCTCTACAATGAGGCTCGCAAGTCTGACGGCGAGCAGCCCTTGTACACTGATGAGGACATCTACAACTATGGTTCTCACAAGAACATCTACCGTTATCCCGACATTGACTACTATTCGGACGAGTATGTTAGCAAGATGTACAATCACACCGACGCTAACCTCGAACTCGTAGGCGGCAGCCAGAGGGCTCAGTATTACGGTAGCATCAACTACTGGACTGAAGGCGACTACCTCAAGGTAGGCGACTCCGAGGACAACCGCACTCACCGTTATAGCGTTCGTGGTAATGTGGATGTTAAGGTTGCCGACTTCATCAAGGCATACATCAACGCAAACGCCACATTCTACGACGTTAAGACCGCCAGCAACGCAAACTGGTGGGAGTCCGCAGCAACCAGAAGGCCAAGCGGCAACAGGACTGGTATCAGTGCACCAATGATTCCGGTTTCCATGGTGGACCCGAACAATCAGAGTGTTCTCGACCTCCTTTCCACGACATCCAACATTTATGATGGAAAGTTCCTCGCTGGTACATCCCAGGAGAAGACATCGGTGTTTGGCGACATGTACGTCATCGGAGAAAGGAAGTTCACCATCCGTAAGTTCCAGTTTGACGCTGGTCTCGATTTCGACCTCTCATCTCTCTTGCCTGGCCTTTCTTTGAAGACTGTCATGGGCATGGACTTCTCTACACAGTATGTGACAGCCTTCAACAATGGTTACGGCGTATTCGTTCCCACATGGGGTTCTTACAATGGTAAGGAATATATCGTTGACCTCGTAATGGAAGGTGAAGATTCTCACACTGGCTCTCAGAACGTTTCGGATTCCAGGGTTGACCGTATGATCAGTGTTGCTGCCTACTTCGACTATGCAAGGAGCTTCGGCAAACACAATGTTCACGCAATGTGGCTTGCCAGCGGTTCTCAGCAGACTACAGTTGGTACTTACCACAGCGATTGTGGTGCACACATGGGATTCTTTGCTGGTTACAATTACGACCACAAGTACTTCTTGGACTTCAGCTCGGCTATCGTTCACTCCGTTCGTCTTGCTGAAGGACATCGCAACGCATTCTCACCCTCTGTAACTGTTGCATGGGATCTTGCAAAAGAATCCTTCCTGAACGGTTCGTTTGTTGACAAACTCCAGCTCGAAGGCTCTGCAAGCATCATCAATGAGGACTATGACGTTGTATATGACAACACCAAGTATTACCTCTACAATGGTGCTTGGGGTACAAACGCCTACAGCTTCACATACGGCGACGGTAAAAACGCAACTGGCGTTTCTCCTACCCGTGGCAACAATGACGAACTCAGGATGGTTCAGCGCAAGGAAGTACGTGGCGGTCTTCGTACATCGTTCCTCAATGGCATGTTCACTCTTACCGGCAACTATTTCGCAAACGACATGGACGGCTACCTCATCCTCAACGGTAGCGACTTGCCTGACCACATGACCCACTTCCTGGCTGTTCGTAACAACAACATCGTACATCGCACAGGTTTCGATTTCGAGTTCACGTTCAACAAGAAGTTTGGTGAAGTTGACCTCTCTTTGGGATTCAACGGAACCCACTACACATCAGAGCGTACCAAATATGACGAGACTCCCAAATACGATTATCTCGCCAGGGAAGGTCGAGAAGAAGATGCTGTTTGGGGCTATAAGTGCTTAGGCATCTTCCAGAGCCAAGAGGAGATTGACAATGCTCCTGTTCAGAACCTTGGTTCCAAACCCAGACCAGGCGACCTCAGGTATGCTGACTTGAATGGTGACAACAAGATTGATGCTGACGACCAGAAGTGTCTTGGTGTGAATGGTACTTACGGTGCTCCCACCTCCCTTGGTTTCAATCTCGTTGCAAAATGGAGAGACTTCTCGTTCTTCGTTGCAGGAAGGAGTATCATGGGTGCCACCAAATTTAAGAATGGCTCCTCTTACTACAAGATGGAACAGGAAAGCAAGTATTCTGTGATTGCACGTAACAGCTGGCGTGAGGACAATCCGGGCGCCAAGTATCCGCGCATCTCCTCAAAGACCAACGCAAATAACTACGTTCAGTCTGACTTCTGGAGCTTCAAGCAGGATGTGTTCTATCTTGACAAGATTCAGATTTCCTACCAGCTTCCCGCACGCCTCTTCGCTGGTTCATTCGTGAAAGGCGTATCGGTATTCGCATTGGGTTCTGGATTGCTTACAGTATCGTCCGAAAGTGAATGGCTCGAGCTCAACATCGGAGGCAAGCCTCAGTCGCGTTATTACGGACTCGGTGTTCAAGCCAAATTCTAAATTGTTAATTAAGGTAATATGATGAAACTAAATAAAATATTGACTGTTTCGGCTGTCGCCGCGCTCATGCTCACGAGCTGCGACGATATGTTTGAACCTGCCATAGAGCAGCACCCAGACTTCGAACAGCAGATTGTGGCAAATCCTTCATATTTCTATGGTCTGTTGATGACGCCCTATTCCAAGTTCAATGACCAGAATACATTCTTCGCGCATCGTGTTCACGAGGATTTCGCCACGAGCGACTTCTATTGTGACCAGTCGTTCAATGACGCCAAAAACTGGATTCTCATGGGTCGTGGCAGCTGGACGGCAAAAGAGAACCCGGTGGACAAGTGGACGGATGTTAGGGAATCCATGCAGTACATCAACATCTTCCTCGAGAACATGGACAGGGTTACATGGTCGAAGAACAAGGAAAACAACGATAAGTTCAAGAAACGTCTCACCGGCGAGGCATACGCATTGCGTGGCATTCTCAATTACTTCTTCCTCCGTGCCCATGCGGGCTATGTGGACGGCGAGAGCCGGATGATGGGTATTCCAATCCTCACTTCCTCTGAGGACGTCAATTCCGACTTTAATCTTCCCAGGCAGACCTTTAAGGCTTCCTTGGATCAGATTATGGAGGACCTCGACGCTGCGATTGGTTACCTTCCTGAAGTTTACACTGGCAATGACCTCGTAAATGGCCAGGGTCGTAACGGCCTTATCAACGGTACAATCGTTAGGGCTATGAGGTCTGAGGTTGCACTCATGGCGGCAAGCCCGCTTTTCGCAGCTGAAAGTGGCATTTCATGGCAGCAGGCTGCTGACTATGCCGCTGAAGTGCTGAAAGGACACACCATTGTTCCTAATGGCCACACATGGTACTGCCACACAGCAGAAATCAACGCTCTTAATGAAGGTGCGTTGCCTCCCGAGGTAATATGGAGGGGCGACCGTACTGGTGAAAACGACGTTGAATATGAGAGGCATGCATATCCCCCGAGCCTTTATGGCAACGGTCGTTTTAATCCCACCCAGAACCTCGTGGATGCGTTCCCGATGGCTAACGGTTATCCTATCACAGCCTCTGGAAGCGGCTATGACCCACAGAAGCCATACGACAACCGTGACCCGAGGCTCGACACCTACATCATCCACCATGGCAGCTCGTTCAAGGGTACTACTATCAACGTAAGCCCCGACGACAACACCAACAAGGATGGTTTGAACAGGTCTGGTGCTACTTTCACTGGCTACTATCTCAAGAAGTTCATGAATGAGGACGTTGACCCGAACACTTCAAAGCCGAACGGTCGTCGTCACTACAAGGCTCGTCTCCGCTACACCGAGATCTTCCTCAATTATGCCGAGGCACAGAACGAGGCAGCTGGACCTCAGTCAACTGGTACTTTGGGTATGTCGCCCTACGACATTGTGAAGGCTATCCGTCAGCGTGGTGGCATCACAAACGACCAGTACCTCGAGTCCATCAAGGGTGACAAGGACAAGATGCGTGAGCTCATCCACAACGAGCGTCGTATCGAGCTCATGGGCGAAAACTTCCGTTTCTGGGATCTTCGCCGCTGGAAAGAGCCGCTTAACGAGACTGTTAAGCGTATGAACGTCACCAATGGCAAGTTCAATGTGGAGACTATCGACGATCTCCGTTACGAAGACTACATGTATTTTGGCCCCATGCCAGAAAAAGAAGTCCTCAAATGGTCCAACCTCAAGCAAAATCAAGGTTGGTAGTAATGTTGGACATCAAAAAATTCTAAAATGATGAAAATTAAGAATCTAATATTGACAATGACGGCTGGTGCCATGATTTGCGGCGGATTATCTTCGTGTAAGAACGCAGACGTGGAGTTCCCGGATTCCGACGGCGGCATCAACGTCTTTTTCTCATACCAGAATCCGATTCGCACGATCGTCCTGGGCGACATCACCACTACCGACAACTCTGGCGACAACGAGCATCGCTTCTCGGTTTACGCTACAATGGGTGGCGCATACCACGGCAGAAATATCGATGTTCAGGTTGATATTGATGAATCGCTCGTCAATGGACTTTCATTCCCTGACGGTACAAAACCTGAAGCGCTTCCGAGCAACTACTACACCCTCAGTGGCAAGACTATCAGCTACAATGGAAAACTCCAGGCATGTATCGACGTTCAGCTCAACGACGCCTTCTTCAACGACACGAAAGCCGTGGAGGAGCACTTTGTGCTGCCTGTTGTCATAAAAGACGTAACCGCTGGCTACAACATCCTCTCCGGCACACCGGCTCAGGGCGGAAAAAACATCCGTCAAAACCCTGCGGACTGGATTGTCGCTCCTAAGGACTACACGCTCTACATGGTCAACTTCATCAACAAGTATCACGGCTCCTATCTCCGTCGTGGCACCGATGTAATTACATCTGGCGGTTCCTCCAAAAATGTGGAGCGCAAGAAGGAATTCATTGAGTGGGACGAGGTTGTAAAACTCACTACAAAGTCGCTTAATGAGGATGTGATTACCATCACGGGACTTGTTGACAATGGCGAACCTGTCAGCTGCGACTTGCTTTTGACATTCGACAACAACAATAAGTGTACGATTTCGTCCCTCACCCCTGGCTACACAGCCTCCGGCACGGGCGAGTTCAAGACAAAGTCGGAAATCAAGGCGTGGGGCGACAAGGATCGCGACGGCTTGTACCTCGACTACACCATCAATCTCGGAAGCACTACATACAAGACAAGCGACATATTAGTTGCTCGCGACCGTGGTACTGTTACTTCCGTCCGTGAGTTTGATGTATCATACAAAGATTAAACAGTATTAACCATTGGATAGGACGCGCCGTGAAGCCGGTTGCTATGCGGCGCATCCGTTCCAATTAATCAAGACAGACAAATTATGAAGTTAAATAATAAATGGCTTTGGGCTTTGCTTCCGGCAGCGATTTTGTCGTCATGTGCTGAGGATAAATTTGACAGCTATTCAATCCCTGAGCCGGCAAGCCTTGCTGAGACCAAGTTCCTCGCAGAATACAAGGTTCTCAAGGACTACAACGTAGGAGTTCCGCTCGGCGCTGTAGTGGATGTGTCTGAATATACAAGTAAGGGACTTGTTTACGGACTTACCAGTACAAACTTCGATGAAGTTACAGCTGGCAAGAAGTTCATGCACGGTGCTTTGGTAAAGAATGCTGGTAATGTGAACGTCGGTATTCTCTCGGATTTCATAAAGAGCGCTGAGTCCGCCGGTCACAAGGTGTTTGGCTCGACCATCCTCAGTAATCTTGATCAGAATACCACGTACCTCGGCACGAAGGGCATCCTTGCATCTCATACTGATCCAAACGCCTCGGGCGGTGTCCTGACCGAGCTGAAATGGGTTGAGTTGGTTGCCAACGGCGATTGTGAAGGCGACAGCAACGAGTCCTTGTTCTGGACCGTCGCCCAACAAGGTCCAAGCAACGCCACAATCACAAGTGGTGCTGGCAAGGACGGTTCCAAGTGTATCGTACTCAACGCCACTGCCAAGGTATCTCAGGCGTGGGACAACCAGTTCTTCATCAAATTCTCGGAATCGTTGCCAAACGGTACAAAGTATAAGCTCAAAATGGACATCAAGGCCGCCACTGCTGCCTCAGGCATTGCCTCCCAGGCGCATGCAAATCCGAGCGAATACATTGCTCATGGTACTTTCGGCACGGTTGATTTCACGACCGACTGGAAAACTTACACAAATGAAGGAACAATCCCCTCTGATGGTGTACAGTCTATCGCCTTAAACCTCAATGACTTTGCCGATGCAAACACCTACTATTTTGACAACATCTCGTTTGAGGCTGAAGTAGAAAGGGAGGCTGATCCGTTCTATTGGGAGAACATCGTTTCTAACAGCGACTGCGAAGGCGAAAGCGTAGAGTCTTTCTTCAGTACTATTGCACAGGCTGGACCAAATAGCTCAACCATTTCGAGCGGCGTTGGCAAGGACGGCTCACGTTGCGTCGTTGTCAATGCAACTGCAAAGGTAGCTAACGAATGGGACAACCAGTTCTTCATCAAGTTCACCGAGCCGTTGGCAAATGGTACTAAGTACAAGTTCACGATGGACTACAAGGCTGATGTAGCTGCTTCTGGCATTCCAACCCAGTCTCATTCGCAGCCAAGTGCCTATATCGCCCATGGTACTTTTGGCACTCTGAATTTCACAACCGATTGGCAGACATATACTAACGAAGGTACGTTAGGTGTTGATGGATGTCAGTCTATCGCCTTCAACCTCAATTCATTTGCTGATGCTAACACATATTATTTCGACAATATTGTGTTTGAGATTGAGAAGGAGCATGTTGTTGGTATTCCGCTTACTGCCAAAGAGAAACATGACACCGTTAAGTATGCCCTCGACAACTACATTAAGAATGTAATGGAGGCTAACAAAGGTTATATCACATCTTGGGACATTTTGGGCAATATGTTTACAGACAATGGCGCTTTGGACACAGAAGAAGCTGACAATAAGTTCCTTTGGGCTTCATACCTCAACGGTCCCGACATGGACGGTTCAAATCCCAATGAGTACATACAGCTTGCTTTCAAGTTGACCCGCGAATACTTCGCTGCAAACGGCGGAAATGAAGCAGACCTCAAACTCTTCCTTAATGAGGAAGGTCTCGACAAGGCTGCCAAACTCAATGGTGTCACAAAACAGCTCACCACATGGGAGCAGGACAAATCTGTCAAGTTCGACGGCATAAGCACCAGCATCACAGCATCTTACAGCGAGGACGCAAGCGCCCTCAATGCTGAAAAGAAGAAAGTGGAGGATTTGTTTACGGCACTTGCTAAGACGGGCAGGCTCATCCGCATTTCCGGCATCACGCTCGATTACAAGGACGCATCCGACCAGGCTGTATCTGCTAAGGACATGAGCGTTGAGCAGGGCAAGCAGATGGGTACGTTCTATGCATTCATTGTTCAGAAGTACAAAGAGCTCATTCCGGCTAACCAGCAGGCTGGCTTGTACATCAGCAACATCTTCGACAACGGAGACACACCTTGCGGTCTCTGGAATCAGAGCAACAACTCCCGCAAGCCCCAGTACGGCGGCTTTGCAGATGGTTTGCAGTAACAGAGTGTATTAGTTGAATGATTATTGATTAAATGTGGGGCGCATGGCGAGAAACCACAGCCGCTGCCCCACATTTTATTTTTTTTATGATAATTTCAGTTTTATTGATTTTTCCAATGGCTGAGTATTTCATATTTTTGTTGACGACAATTCACACGTTTTATTAACTTCAATAACACTTAAAATAATTAAAAAAAAATCAATGAAAAAACTACTTATTTTATCACTTGTAGCGTTGTGCTGCATGACTACGATGTCATGTGGCGACGACGATGACCCTGTTGACAACAACAACGACAACCCCTCAAACACCACTCCCGGAGGCGACAACGGTAACGGTAACAACTCCGGTGACAACAACGGCGGCAACACCACCGAAAACAAGCCGAATTTGACGGCTCCTGCGCTCCATATCAAGAATAACAAGGTTTCAAAGGAGTTTTGGCAGGTTCAGTACCAGGTTGCCTCCAACCTCAACCTTACAAAAGGCAAGGAGTATGAAATAGCTATCAGGGCTATGGCTTCGGATAATGCCACCCTCCGTTTCCGTATCGGTGACTGGGGCGACAATGTCGTTGACCTGTCTATTGATGTAACCAAGGAAATGCAGGAATACAAACAGACCTTCACTGCAGCTGGTGGTGGACACGTGCTCTTCCAGACCGGCGATTTCGTTGGTGACATCTATGTTGAGAGCGTGAAAATCACCCACAAGGGTAAGGTTCGCGAGCTCACTGATGAAGAAAAGCGTGACACACTCATCTGGGCTATGGACCATTGGATTGAGGGCGTCATGACTGCTACTGATGGTTTCGTGAAGGCATGGGACGTCGTAAACGAGGCACTTTCGGGTAACGACGGCGACGGCGACGGTCTCTATGACCTCCAGAACTACAAGAACAACAACATCTCTGACCCCACAAACGTGCAGTCGGGTACTTTCTATTGGCAGGTTTACATGGGCGACCTCGAGTACGTCCGCACGGCTGTCAAGAGTGCACGTAAGCACTTCAAGGGCGACCCCAGCGAACTCAAGCTTTTCATCAACGACTACAATCTCGAGTCCACATGGGATGACAACCAAAAACTCAAGAGCCTTATCAAGTGGATTGACAAGTGGGAAGCAGACGGCGAGACCTACATCGACGGTATCGGCACACAGATGCACATTTCCTGCTATGCGGACGCCGGACTTCAGAGGGATGCTGAAGATCACATCGTGAAGATGTTCCAGCTCATGGCTGAAACAGGACGTCTTGTTCGTGTATCCGAACTTGACATGGGCTATGTACGCGGCTCCAACAAGTGGGGCGGAAACATTCAGACCAGCCAAGTTACCGCAGTTGAGCATCAGCAGATGGCTGATTTCTACGAGTTCATCCTCAGAAAATACTTTGAAATCGTTCCTCCTGCACAGCAGTATGGTTTCTGCCAGTGGTGTACGACCGACGCTCCGAGCGGCGGCGGATGGCGCGGTGGCGAGCCTGTAGGTATTTGGACAGAAGGCTACAGCGCAAGGAAGGCGGCATACAAAGGCTTCGCTCAAGGTCTTGCAGAGAAGGAGCTCGAAGGCGACGTGAAGGATCTTATGCCCTTGAAGATGTACGTTGACCGCTCAAAGCACCCGCTCTTCAAGTTCAGCGGCGCAATCGAAGCATGGGATTTCAATAGCCAAGCCAAGCTCCGTGACACCATCGCTGCTAACTTTGACGAAATCGTGGCAGGCAACTCTATGAAGTACTCCTCTTGCGTGAATGGCAGTGGCGAACTTAACTTCAGCACTGTTACACAATTCTGTGACGCTGCAAAGGCTAAGGGTCTCACCATCTACGGTCACACCCTCGCATGGCACTCTCAGCAGCAGCCCGGCTATCTCCTCGGTCTCATGAACAAGGTTGAGGTTGATGTACCGGATTCTGAGAAGGAAGAAGTTTCCGATTGCGACATGACTTACAAAGGCATGAGGAGCTACAACATGTGGAAGTCTGACAACAACGCAAGCGACAATATTGACTACTCGATTGATTTCGTTCAACCGTAACATTATCACCTAAGTCATTAATTATTGTAGAGACGTGTCCATGACACGTCTCTACTTTTTAACTCTTTTGAAAATGAAAAAAATCTTAATAGCATCACTGTTCGCAGCATTGTTATTCCCATGCTGTGGCGATGACGACGATAAAGAAGAACCTGCAAAGGAAAATAACACCGAAAACACAACTCCCGCCAACGAGACGAACCAAAACGGAAATGAAACAAAGCCCAATGAGGTAGAGCCGTCTCTCGATGACAGCGAAAACAAGAACAATGAGGAAAACACCAAGCCCACCACGCCTGTCAGCGACGAGACTGATATAGAAGTCAACGAGGAACTCCAAAAGGTTATCCAAGGCAAAGAAGAATATGCAAAACTCAATGTGTTCCTCTGCTTCGGACAGTCAAACATGGAAGGCAATGCTTCCGTTGGTTCAAAAGACAAGACCAACGTCCCCGACAATTTCAAGAACATGATTGTTGCCAAAGGTGACGCCGACCATTACAATCAGGAGCGCTACACATGGCGCAAGGCGAACCCGCCGCTCGCACGTTTTTCAACTGGACTTACTCCCGCCGACTATTTCGCACGCACTCTTTGCCAGTATCTGCCCGAAGGTGGTGAGATTGGTATCGTCATGGTGGCAATTGGTGGCACGTCCATCGAGGCATTCTATAAGGAGTCCTGTGAGGAATTCTGTAACAAGAGCGACCATGCCGACTGGCTCAAAGGCTTCTATGCACAGTATGACAACAATCCATACCAGACCCTCATCGACGCAGCAAAAGAGGCTCAGAAGACTGGCGTAATTCGCGGCATCCTCTTGCATCAGGGCGAGACAAACAACGGCGACCCCAACTGGCCTGATAATGTTAAAGGTATCTATGACAACATCATTGCCGACCTTGGGCTCGACCCTGCACAATGTCCCTTGCTCGTGGGCGAGACATTGAGGCAGGATCAGAAAGGTGGGTGTTATCAGCATAATGCAGTGGTAGCAAAAGTGCCGTCTGTAATTCCAAATTCTTATGTAATCTCGTCGGAAGGCTGTCCTGGCAACGGTCAAGATCCGTGGCATTTCTCCGCAAGGGGCTACAGGATGTTGGGCAAGAGATACGCCGAGAAGATACTTGAACTCTGGAGCGCAAATGTTGAGTAATCTAAATAATCAATGTTTATGAAACAACATTTCAAGTACCTGTCATTCTTGCTGTTGTTCGCTTTATCAGGTGTCATGAATGTCTCCTGTGGTGATGACGATGACGAACCCGTTGACGTCAATAATCCCAGTGGCAATCAGTCTGGTTCCGAAACCAATACTGGTACGGATTCTGGAGCGAACAATAGCTCGAATAATGAAACCGGCAAGGAGCCGGCAAAGGAGCAAGAGCCTGTTTTTTATGTTGATGTTGACACAGTTGTTGTGGAGCCACACCTTAGCAAGGTAGTTGGAGAACTTCATGTTGACGGTCGTTATCTCAAAGATGAGGCGGGCAACATCGTAAATCTCCATGGCATGGCTCAGACGTACAGCCCGTGGTTTAATAGTCAGAGTGGAAAAAATTTCCAATGGGGCGATTATGATGTGTCTGGTTGTCTGCGTGTTAATCAGGGCAGGCTCAAGAAAATCATCGACAACGGCTGGAGCATGGACTTCGTGCGTCTTCACATGGATCCGCATTGGACTGTAACAAACAAGAACGACGACCAAGGTGAAAAGTCCGCACACCTTTATTATGATGAGGAAAAATTCAAAAAATACCTCGACGAGGTGTTTGTGCCTATGGCTGAATACATTCAGAGCCTTGGAATGCGCGTCCTCATGCGTCCTCCGGGTGTATGTCCTGAACGCATTTCCTATGGCGACGCTTATTATAAATATATGCTCGATGTGTGGACGATTGTTGCAAATCATCCAAAACTCCAGAACAATCCATTGGTGATGTTTGAGTTGGCAAACGAACCCGTATATTTTGTAGCGTCGGATGGAAGTGACAGCCAGCGTAATTTCAATGACATTGTTGCAAAGGAATACAGCCAGTTTTTCCAGGACATTGTTGATAAGATGCGTGGCGAGGGCTGTAACAACATCCTGTGGGTGCCTGGATTGGCATGGCAGCAAGACTACAGAGCCTTCCAGAAATATCCCATCGAGGGTGACAATATCGGTTACGCCGTCCATTGTTATCCGGGTTGGTATGGCAGCGACTGCTACCAGCAGACTGGTGAAATTGCGCCAGATATGTGGCGTGGCTCTGCCGGTGGATACAAAGGTTTTAAGAAGGACTGGGACAATTCCATCACAAATGTTGTGGGACAGACTAATCCCATCATTGTGACGGAGATGGATTGGTGCTCAAAAAAATTCAAAGGCCGTACATGGGGCAGTTCTGTAACCGGCACGGCTGGCGGTAAAGGTTTTGGCGCCAATTTCAGGAAGATTATGGACGAGACTGGCAATGTAAGTTGGCTCACGTTCGTATGGGATTATGACCTTGCAGCCTTTAACCCCAAGCACAAGGTCGATTCAAACAATTTCCTATACGACCCTGATTCTGGTGTATTGCCGGTTTATTGGTGGTTCAAGGAATATTGGGATGCCGAAAACTAAAATTTTTTTGCAGTCTCCGATATTTTTATTAATATTGCAAAATTTTTTAGCAAACTCCAGACCATGGCACACATTATCAACGAAATTTCCAGGACTTTCAACGAGTACCTCCTGATTCCGGGTCTTACAACCAAGGAATGTACCCCTGCGAATGTAAATTTGCAGACACCGCTCGTCAAGTTTAAGAAGGGTGAGACACCATCGCTCTCGCTCAACGTACCTTTCACGTCCGCCATCATGCAGTCGGTATCGGATTCAAACATGGCGATTGCCCTTGCCAAAAATGGCGGCATATCGTTCATCTACGGCTCTCAGTCTATAGACGACCAGGCTGAAATGGTACGCAAGGTAAAAAAATACAAGGCGGGTTTTGTAGTCTCAGACGCCAACCTCACGCCTGAAAACACCCTTGCCGACGTTGTTGCTCTCAAAGCGAAGACTGGTTACTCCACGATTGGCATTACCGACGACGGCACCTCAAACGGCAAGCTCCTCGGCATCGTAACGAGCCGCGACTACCGTCCGACTCGCGATCCCCAGGACCGCAAGGTGAAGGAATTCATGACACCTTTTGCAAAGCTCATTGTCGGTCATTATCCACTCGATCTCAATGAGGCCAACGACATTATCTGGAACAACAAGATAAATGCGCTGCCAATCATTGACGAGAACCAGCACCTCAAGTTTTTCGTGTTCCGCAAGGACTATGATTCCCATAAGACCTACCCGCTCGAACTCCTCGACGACGACAAGTCGCTCCGTGTTGGTGCAGGCATAAATACCCGCGACTACGCCGAACGCATCCCGAAACTCGTGGAAGCAGGTGTGGATGTAATCTGCATGGATTCCTCCGACGGTTTTTCCGAGTGGCAGAAGGAGACCATCAAGTGGGTTCGTGACAATTACGGCGAGTCGCTCAAGATTGGCGCGGGCAACGTGGTGGACGCCGAGGGCTTCAATTACCTTGCCGAGGCAGGTGCAGACTTTGTGAAAGTTGGCATCGGTGGTGGCAGCATCTGCATCACTCGTGAACAGAAAGGCATCGGACGTGGACAGGCGACAGCCATCATCGACGTTGCAAAAGCCCGTGACGAATATTATGAGCGTACAGGCGTTTATATCCCGATTTGTTCAGACGGTGGACTTGTGCAGGATTACCACATGGTTCTTGCCTTGGCTATGGGAGCCGACTTCCTGATGATGGGACGCTATTTCGCACGTTTCGACGAGTCACCTACTAAGAAGGTGATGATTAACGGCTCATACATGAAGGAGTATTGGGGCGAAGGCAGTAACCGCGCACGCAACTGGCAGCGTTACGACATGGGTGGCGATGCGGCGATGAAATTTGAGGAAGGTGTGGATTCATACGTTCCATACGCCGGCAAACTCAAGGACAACCTTCAGGTCACCATCGACAAAATCAAATCTACGATGTGTTCCTGTGGTGTCATCAGCCTCAATGACCTCAAACAAAACGCCAAAATCACGCTCGTTTCTTCCACTGGCATCATCGAAGGCGGCGCACATGACGTCATCCTTAAGGAGCAGAAACAATGATTTTGAGGCTTGAAAGCCAAAGAAAAATTCATAATTGCCATCCTATAATGCTATCGGATGGCAATTATTACTAAAATTTGTGAAATAATTGACCTTTGCAAATATTTAAGCTTCAATCCTTTGTAATTTTTTTTGAAAAAAGTTTCAAAAAGATTTGGAGGATATATGAAAAAGTTTGTAATTTTGCATTGTTGTTTCGGACAAAAAAGTCCACTATGGTAATAACAATTACCGACGATATTTGAAGATTTTTGACAGCAAGCACAAGGCGTAGAAACAAGGAATTATGTAACCCCTTGAAATTATAAAGCCGGACAAATGATTCATACAATTTTATACAACGAAGAGTTTGATCCTGGCTCAGGATAAACGCTAGCGGCAGGCCTAACACATGCAAGTCGAGCGGTAACATGAGATAGCAATATTTTGATGACGAGCGGCGGACGGGTGAGTAACGCGTATGCAACCTG
>JAGCRY010000199.1 GCA_017964465.1 Bacteroidales bacterium
AACACATTCTGAAAATCTTGAAGATTAGATTGTTCCATCAAAATGTGCGCGTCCCTGCGGCTGAGTTTGCCGTCCTGAATGGTGCCGAGTCCGTAGATTTGCTCGTCCTTTTTGAGGAGGAAACTCTGTGTGAGTTTGTAGGTGTTGCGCTCCACCGCGCCGGGACGGTCTTCGAAGGTGTAGGATTTTTCCGCCAACAGGAGTTTGCCCTTGGCGTCGTAGAAACTGAGCGCAAAGGTCTGCGGATTGAATTTGACCGTGAGTTTCGCGCTCTGGACGGAATTGGGCTTGGTGGTCAACTTGACGTCCTGCGGCTTGGCAGTAACGACAAGGCTCTGCGTCGCGATTTCCTTGCCTACGGGAAACTTCGACACACGGACAATCTCGTCGGAGTAAAACTCCACGTAGATTACTGACTGTCCCGCCTGAAATTTCACGGGACCGGCGGCGGTGGCTGCAATTGCCATCAACATCGCCATCAAAAACATCTGGATTCTTTTCATAACCGAAAATTTTATGTGTGGGTTAAAAATTATTCAACGCTATCGCTCCCCCATCGCCGTCCGTCATTTTCCACGCCCATCAAATCCAAAATCCTAAACACAACCGTATTCACAACTTCCTCAACATTAGAAGGTTTGGAATAGAACGACGGGGTTGCAGGGCAGATGATGCCGCCGGACAGTGTTACAGTTTCCATATTGCGGATATGGATGAGGTTGTAAGGCGTTTCGCGGACTACGAGGACAAGGCGGCGGCGTTCTTTTAATGCGACGTCGGCGGCACGTGTTATCAACGAATCCGACACGCCGCCAGCAATCCGTCCGAGAGTACCCATCGAACACGGACACACCACCATCGCGTCGCCAAAATTGCTGCCAGAGGCAAAGGGCGCGTTATAATCATTGTCGGCATACAATACAGCCTTGCCGCCGAGATTGATGCCGCCAATCTCCTCGCGGCAAATTCCGTCGGCGTTGCGCGACATCACAACAGAAATTTTGGATATTTTTGGCGATTGATTAAGGTAATCCAACAACCTCTGCGCATAGATGCCGCCGCTCGCTCCTGTTATGGCTACTATTACATGCATTTTCGTTTAAAAACTGCCACCGTAGGTGGCTTCAATCTCGTCCAACAATCCGAAAATTTCGTCGGTATCCATCGACGTTACGAGTTTCATACGATACGTTTTGAAATCGGGCAACGCCTTGAAATACTGCGAATAATGCCGACGCATTTCCAAGATGCCGCGCTTGTCGCCCTTCCACTCCATAGATTTGGTGAGTTGGAGTTTTGCAAGGCGGACGCGCTCGTGCACATCGGGTTCGGGCGGGAGGACGCCGGTCGCCAAATAATCCTTCGTTGTCTTAAAAATCCACGGACACCCCACCGCCGCACGGCCTATCATTATCGCGTCAACGCCATAACGGTCAATCATCAACTTTGCCTTTTCGGGCGAATCCACATCGCCGTTACCAATGATTGGGATGTGCATACGCGGATTGTTTTTCACTTCGCCAATTAGCGTCCAATCTGCCTCGCCTTTGTACAGTTGCATTCTCGTGCGTCCGTGAATGGCAAGTGCTTGGATGCCTGTATCTTGGAGACGCTCGGCGAGGGGTACGATGATTTTTGTATTGTCGTCCCAACCGAGACGGGTTTTCACAGTTACGGGTATTTCGGGGACAGCCTCAACCACACGTCGAGCAATCTCCACCATCAAGTCGGGCGTCTGCAAAAGTCCTGCGCCGTCGCCGCGAGTTGCGATTTTTTTTACGGGGCAACCACAATTGATGTCGATGATGTCGGGATGCATCTCCGCCGCCATACGCGCCGCCTCCACCATGTGGTCGGGGTCGTGTCCATAAATCTGAATGCCCACAGGACGCTCGTAGTCCTCGATGTGCATCTTCTTGACTGTGCGGTCGATATTGCGGATGAGAGCCTCGCTCGCAATAAACTCCGTGTACATCAAATCTGCGCCGTATTGCTTGCATATATACCTGAACGACACGTCGGTAACATCCTCCATCGGAGCAAGTATCAACGGGTAATGCGGTATCTCTATGTTTCCTATCTTGAACATATCTTGAAAATTTTGCGCAAAGTAACAAACTTTTTTTTGAAATCAAAAATCAAAGGTTTAACTTTGCACCAAAATAGCAAACCAAGCAAGCGATAGACAAAATGACAGACTTTTTGATAGAAATATTCCGCGAACTGTCGGATTACCTGATGACAACATTCACAGGATGGGGGCTGAGTTTCGACACGGCTACCATCTTCAAAAATATCATCAACTTCATCTTCATCGGCTGCATCAGTGCGCTGAGTTGGGTGATTGCAAAGTTTATCATCATCAGGATTGTACACGAGGTAGTCACGAGGACTGTCAACAAATACGACGACCTCCTCGTCACACACAAGGTGGTGGAGCCGCTCAGCCAAATATTCCCGGCGGCTTACATCTACTATTTGATTCAGTTTGCCGTGAGCGACCCTGAATGGGTGGACCGCATAAGGAGCTTGTGCTATTCGTGGAATGTTTTCTCTCTGATAATTATCCTGTTCCGCGCCATTGATGCCGTCCATGACATACTCACCGACATCCTCATGCAAAAAGGTCGCAAGACAAACATCCGTGGCTACGTGCAGGTGGCGAAAATTGTCGTGGGACTTTTTGGCGGCTTTGGTATCATTTCCATTCTCATCGGTCAAAACCCGCTCTCGCTCTTCGGCGGTCTTGCCGGCATCTCCGCAATATTGATGTTCGTGTTCAAGGACTCGCTGTCAGGATTCATAGCGAGCATTCAGCTGACATCATTGGACTTGGTGAAAATGAACGACTGGATAACGATGGCAAGCCGCAACATAGAAGGCAATGTCGTGGAAATCACACTCAACACCATCAAAGTCCGCAACTTCGACAACTCCGTCGTCACTGTGCCTACTGCAAACCTCATGAGCGAGTCCTTCATCAACTGGAGCAACATGCAGGACATGGAGGCACGACGTATGAAGCGTACAATAATGATTGACGCCGATTCCGTAAGCGTCGCAACCCCAGAGCTTCTTGACCGTCTCAAAAAAATCCCAATCCTCACGGAATACATCGAACAGCGTCAAAAGGACGCCGCAGACCCGATGGACAACATGCAGTTTTTTGGAAAACAGGAAATCTCAAACCTCGAACTGTTCCGCAAGTACATTGAGTTCTACATCATAGCCAACTACCAGATTTTCAAGAAATACAAGCCCACAACCATCACAATCACAAACGAGGACAAATCCGCAGCAAAGGAGACGGCAGCACCAAAAATTGAAAAAACAGACAAACCGCTCAAATCATACACGCTGGAAATTTATCAAATCGACGACAAGGAAGAGTTCCTCAAAATCCACGGAGAAGCCGCCAAAGACTATCTCAAGGAGTTCAAGGGGCGCACAATCATCAAGGACATCGACAAGTTCACAAAGGATTTTAAAGACGACCTCGTCGTTGACAAGAAGGACAAGCGGGTCTATTACCCAATAACAAAGTCAAAGTCCATCACATACATCAACAACAAACTCAAGCCGAGCGAGTGTAAAAGCCGCATCATCATCAAGGACGGCATTTTCGTGGAAAACGGTCACTTGATGGTGCGCCAAATGCAACAGACATCCACAGGCATTCCTCTCGAGGTGTATTGCTTCACAAAAATAACCGAATGGGCAAGTTTTGAGAAAATACAGTCGCAGTTTTTTGAACACCTGTTTTCAATCATCAAGGAGTTCGGGCTGAAGACTTACCAACTTAGCCGCGACGAGGCGAGGGAAGGCCGATAAAAAATGCAAAAGAGTACAAGGATATGAAAGTTTTTAAAAGGTGGAAAGTTATATCAATTATTGTGTCGTGTGCCTTGGCTATGGCGTGCGGCTGCGTTAGTTGTGGAGACGACGAAGAGGCAGAGCCAGACTATGGCATACTTCTCGCCGTGCCGAGTGACGCGGGTATCGTCGTGAAAGCTAACGACTTATGCGAACTTTGCACCGCACTTTCAAACGAATGCCAGATTTGGACTCAAATCAGCACACTCCCGAGACTCAAAGAGGCTGCGAAAGTAATCAAAATTCTCGACACAACCGCACAAAACAACCCCTCAATACGAAACGTGCTCCATGGAAAAAGCGCAATGGTCTCATTCCACAAATTGGCAAACAAAGTGTCCGCGCTTATTGGAGTAAAGATTTCACCACAGGACCATAAAACCCTGATGGATTATATTTTGTCTGTCGCACACAATAAAAGATGCGAACTTCAAAAATTCACATACGACAAAACGTCAATTTATGCAGTCGTCGAGCTTCTAAAAGATTCTCAGAAAGAGCATTTCTTCATGGCATACACTGGCGGATACTTCATGGCGAGCACCTCACGCCTCACTGTTGAACAAGCCGTCCGCCACATCCACGGCGATAACAAGCATGGCATGAAACAGGACAAGGCTCTGAAAAAGCTCCTGTGTTCCGCTAATCAGAACGCAAAAGCCACCCTCATTTTCAACCACAAGCAACTCAGCGACATGTATGCCGCCGACATCACCGCATCTTCTGCCAAATATTTGTCTTCATTCGCGAACTGGTCAGTTTTGGACATCTCCACTCAAAAACAAGTCGTATCATGCGCGGGTTTCACAGACAACAGCAAGCCATCCCAAATGCTCAGCATCATAAAATCACAGAGGCCGATAACTAATTCGTGCCATGAATACCTTCCATCAAAAACTACATCTTTCGTCTCGCTCGGAATAAGCGACATGCACCTTTTTGAAAACGACTTCAAAAACCACAAACAGGCAACCGGCAAATTCGCCGACTACGAGACAAACAACGACAGAATCCGAAAATCATACGGCATTAACTTCCCTGAATTTCTATATACAAACCTCAAAAGTCCAATCACCGAATTTTCATGCACTTACAGCCTTGCAAACCGTGGAAACGACCATTACATAATCGCAGAACTTAACGACGCAGAAAAATTTGAGATTGAAGCAGCTGACCTATGCAAAACTTTCAGGCAAAAGGAAAAAATCGCTGACAAAGACGGCGTAATAGTCATAAAGACCTCAAAAGGCAACAAATACACCGCCTATAAATTCCCTGTCCTTCATACCTTCAACTCGTATTTCGGCGACATGTTCAGCACCGAATCAAGGTTCATGATGATATACCAGGAGAAAGCGGTGTTCGGAACATCAATCGAATCGCTCTACGAGTATGCAAACAGCATCGACAACGGCAGGACACTTGCAAACAATTCCATTTATGACAACTTCTCAAAATACGTGAACGACGAAAGCAACATCTATTTCTATATAGACATCGCCTATTCACAAGAAGAAATCCGCAAATGCGTTTCAGAAAAAATCGCAGATGAACTCAAAAACAACGCCTCAAAACTCCACAACATACGCTCTTTCGCCTTGCAATACAGCCATCACAAAGATTATAAAGACCTATCCTACACAAACGCCACACTGATGTACAGCGCATCAACGGAAGCGGAGAGATTGGTTTCATGGATTGCGCAGACCGACACGACGCTACGAGGCAAGCCTCAGATTGTCTCCGTCCATGAATCGGACGACAAAGACATCATCGTCCAAGACGAAACTTATAGGCTCTATCTTTTTGACAAAAACGGCAAACGAGAATTTGCAAAACAAATAGGAGAGCCACTGACGAGCCAGATATACCAAATCGACGTGTATGACAACCACAAGAAACAGTATGTCTTCGCCACCGAACACTTCATCCACGCCTTAGACCGTAAAGGCAACTACCTCAACAACTTCCCAATTCAGCTGCCCGCAAAGGTCTCCACGGAAATCACGGTGTATGACTACGACAACACCCACGACTACCGCATCTTCGTCCCATGCTCCGACCGCAAACTTTATGTATATACAAAAGAAGGCGTACAACTCGACACATGGACGCCTCTGCGCACAAACGACCCGATAATCACGCCCGTGCAGTTTTTCCGCATATACGACAACGACTATCTCGTTTTCGCAGACCACCTCAAGACCTACATCGTCAATCGGCGTGGCGAAGTGCGCATAAACGTCACAAACAACTTCCCTAAAGCCAGCAACTCTCTCTATTATCTCGAAGCCGGCGACGGAATAGAGACAAGGTTTGTGACCACAAACTCTGCCGGAGAAATAAAATACATCTATACCGACGGCTCTTGCAAGTCAAAAACATTCAAGAACCTTTCAGCCGACCATCATTTCGCCCTCAAAGACATCGACGGCGACGGCGAAAATGAATACATCTTTACCGACCAGAACATGCTCTATGTATTCCGTTCAAACGGTACAGAGAAATTTTCATACTGTTTCGACGGAACAGTAGGCCGTCCTAACTTCTTCAAATTCAACACGAACGATGTCAGGATAGGCGTGACATGCAAATCTGAAAAACAATTATTCCTATTCAACAACAAAGGACAAATGTGCAGCGGCTTCCCCCTCCAAGGCACATCCGAATTCTCAATCACTAAACTCAGCAAAAACTCTAAATTCAGCCTCCTCGCCGGAAACTCCGACAACTATCTCTACAACTACATCATTCAATAGGAATGAGGAAAGATGAAAGAGGAAAGTTTAAAGATTAAAGATTAAAGAGGAGAGATTAAAGTATAAAATGGAATGCAGACGGCTCGTCTGCGCTACTATCTGGAATGCAGACGGCTCGTCTGCCACTATCTGTTAGGCAGGCTGGCAGCCTGCAATCCATAGGCACAAAAAAATACCGCTCTGGAAAATTTCTTTTCCGAAGCGGTATTAAATTGTGTGAGAGAATTCTGAAATTCTACTTCGTAGTGGAATGGATTACTCCTCCTTTACGCTGGTCTCAGGTACAACTACAGGAGCGGTGTCTGTGTTCAACTCTTTCTTGTAGAAGCTGCTGAAGTCAGTGCCTTCCATGTTGCCGTTCTTTACTTTCTCTTGGCCGCCAACCGTAACACTGATGTCGTCGAAGTAGTACTTGTTAGCTTCCTCGAAGTTGTTGAGGTTCCAAGTGATAGACTTGTAACCTTTCTCGGGAACTGCACCCACTGTTTCCGACAACTCGATTGTCTGCCACTCGGTAGTGAAGTTCATGCCGACTGTCAAGTTGCCTGCGTAATCGCTGGGCTCTGCGTGCCACTGCAAACCGAATACTGGGTTATCACCAGTTTGAGGAGTTTCAACATCGGCTTTAACCTTCATAGTAATTTTGATGTCGTCACCTTCTGCTACGCCGTCAGGAAGATAAATCCAGAACTGAGAATCCCAAGGGTTAGCTTCCATTGCGGGAACGTCAACTACGAGGTAGTGGTTCTTGCCGTTGCCCTGCTGCTCGCCGCCTTGCTGCTCGTTGCCGCCTTGCTGGCCGCCTTGCTGGCCGCCTTGCTGCTCGTTGCCTTGCTGGCCGCCTTGCTGCTGTTGGTTGTTGTTTGCCGGCGGATCGTCGTCATCGTCGTCACCACATGATGTTCCCACGAATGAGAATGCTACCAAACCTGCGAGTGCGAGCATCCATGATGCCCTGAAAAATTTTCTCTTCATAATGATTTGTTTTAGTTATGTTAATAATACAGTGTAATTGGTTTGTTAATTACGCTCCAAAGATAGAACCATTTTTTGTATTCTCCAAAAAAAAATGCAACTTTTTTTTAATTTTTTTTTCAGATTTTCTTAACATGTTGATTAAAAACACGTTATAAAATCACTCTCCGCCAGCATAATTGCTTGCCTGAACCACATTTACTATGTAGTCGCCGAGGTGTTCACATTCATTGATGAAGTCCATATAGATGACTCCAAGTTCATAACTGTACTTGCTTTCATTGATGTCATTGATACTGTGTTCTTTGAGCATCTTGCGGAACGTGTTGATGTCCTTCTCGATGTTCATGGTCGTCGTCAGGTCAAACTTTACGCCCTCCGTGTGATTGAGCATGTAGATCATGTTGTCGATAGCGGAGTCGAGGAGTTTGAACATGCGGTTTATGTTCTCGACCTGCTCCGATGTGTATTCGAGTTTCTTCTCGCGCTTGTGGCTCAGGGTGCGTCCGAGGTTGTTGCACGAGTCGCCGATACTCTCCAGTTCCGACACAAGCTTCATCATCTTGAGCATCTTGCGCTTCGACTCCTTGGTCAGTCCGCCTGCCTCCAACACCTTATTAATATAGTTGCCAATCTCCAACTCCATCTTGTCGGTTATGCCTTCATACTTATTGACACGCTCCAGCTCCTGCACGAAATCCGCCTCCTTCTCTATGGTCATCATGTTTTTCACCATGTCATACATCTTCTTGCACCGCTCGGCGAATGTGATGATTTCGTTCTGCACTTCGCTCAGCGCGAGTTCGGAGGTTGAACTTATCATGCCTGTAGGTATGTACTTGAGGCGGAAGTCCTCTTCTTCCTCCGAATATGGAACTATACGATATACGATCTTCTCTAACTGCGGCACAAACCATATCAAAAGCAGCGTGTTGAAGGCATTGAAGGCGGTATGGAACGCCGAAAGCTTAAATTTGGGGTTTTCCTCAGCCTGAAGCACATCCTTCAGGAACCAGTCCACAGCGTCACACGCCCAATAGAACACGGGAAGGATAATCACAACGCCAATGACATTGAAAAGCATGTGAGCCATTGCAGCGCGGCGGGACATCCTGTTGCCGGTCATGGAGCCGAGCAGGGCGGTCGCCGTCGTGCCGATGTTCTGTCCCATCGCCAGCGCAGCAGCCTGATAGAATCCAAATCCGGGGATGTTCATGCCGAAAAGCATCAATGTAATTGCCATCGTGGCTGCTGATGACTGCACCACAGCCGTTATCAGTGCGCCCACAAGCACAAATAGCAATATAGCATAATACCTGTCGCAGTCGATATGGCTGAGGAGGTTGGCGACATGATCGTTGAGATGTAGATTGTTTGCAGCATCCTGCAGGTATGAAAGACCCAAGAACAAAAGGCTGAAGCCGAAAATGGTCTGTGAAAAACTCTTTACCTTACTGCGTTTGGAGAAAAACGCCGGCAGGCAGAACGCCAGGAGCGGCAAGGCAATATCAGAAATGTTCATCTCGCCCACGATGGATATGAGCCAAACTGTGGCAGTTGTACCTATGTTTGCACCCATGATGACCCCGATACTCTGCCGGAGCGTCATGACGCCAGAGGTCACGAGACCTACCACTATAACTGTCGTTGCAGAACTCGACTGCAACATCATTGTCACCAACATACCGGTAAAGATGCCCATCACACGGTTTTTGGTCATCACAGAAAGGACTTTGCCAAGCTTGTCGCCGGCAAACTTCTCTAAGCCACTGCTCATCTGTGTCATTCCGAACAGGAACATCGCCACAGCACCTAAGGCAGAAAGCAGGTTTACGAATGTTTCCATTTATAAGAAATACTTTATCTTTGCCGCAAAGATACCACTTTATAGTGAAATTATCAAAAATTTATGTCCCAAAAAATGATTTTTAACTATTAAATAAGACGATGTTTCAATAATAAAGTTTAATTTTGCACCGGATTAACCAACAGACTTACCATGATAATGAGATATTTATACGCTTTATTGATAACACTCGCAGCCTGCATGAGCGCGACGGCGCAGACGAAGGTGCGCGGTACAGTGACTGACGGCGAAACCGGCGAGCCGCTGCCTTTCGTCAGCATTGTTTTTAAGGGTACAACCGTCGGCACAATCTCCGACGTGGACGGAAATTTCTTCATACAAGGTCACGTGGACGCCGACACTCTCGAATTTTCCATGATGGGATACACACCTTATTATTATAAGGTGAATAAGGAGTCATTTCAGGAAATCAATGTCGTAATGGACGCCGACAGTTATGAACTCAATGAAATTGTGGTGCACCCGGGCGAAAACCCCGCATGGCGCATCATGCGTAATGTGGCGGCTAACCGCAAGAAAAACGACCCAGACCGCTTAGATTCATACAAATTTGAGGTCTATAACAAGATGGAGGTGGACATAAACAACATCCACGACGACTTTACAGACCGTGGAATCCTCCGAAACTTCAATTTCATAATGAACTACGCGGACACTTCCGCCGAGACTGGCAAAGTCTTTCTGCCTGTGATGATTACGGAATCGCTCTCCGACGTGTCATACCGCAAAAACCCACAGCGCAAGAAGGAAGTCATTAAGGCTTCAAAAATCTCTGGCGTGGAAAATGAGAGCGTATCTCAATACACCGGTCAGATGTACATCAACGCCAACATCTACAAGAATTACATCCCCGCCTTCGGTCACGAATTTGTATCGCCAGTAGCCGATTTTTGGAAGGCGAACTATAAATTCTACCTTCTCGACAGCGCGTATCAAGACGGGCATTATCTCTATCATATCTCCTTCCGCCCAAAGCACAAGCAGACCTACACATTCAGCGGCGACATGTGGATAGCCGACACGACATGGGCGGTAAAGAAGGTGCAGGCAAAGATGGCTACGGATGTGAATATCAACTACATAAACAACTACATCATCACCCAGGAATACGATTTTGTGGACTCCACATGGTTCCTCACGAAGGAGGAAATGTTCATGGACATAAATTTCACGGACTCCACGATGGGATTCTTCGGGCGAAAGACCATGACGCGCCGAAATGTAGAGATAAACCCGACGTTCAGCGACAACACATTCTCTCAAGTGGCTGTGGAAGAGACGATTGTGGAGGACGGCGCAAACCAGAAGGACGAAAATTATTGGTCTGAATCGCGCCATGAACAACTCACAGAAAAGGAGCGCAACATATATCAAATGGTGGACTCCATAAAGGAAGTGCCGGTTTTCAAGACCATCACAAACACCGTGGAGATGTTCATCAGTGGATATTATAAGGTGAAATGGTGGGAGTTTGGACCTTACTTCAAATTCTTGAGCCACAACGAAATAGAAGGCTGGCGCATAAGGTTTGGAGGCAGGACGAGCAACGACTTCAGCAAAAACCTCATGCTCTCGGCATACGGCGCGTATGGCTTCAAGGATGAAAAATTCAAGTACGGACTTGGATTGTTGTACCTGTTCAACAAGAATCCACGGCGCGGCATATCGCTGGAACTAAAACACGACTATGAAAAACTCGGTCAGAGCATCAACGCCCTTACTGAAGACAACATCATGTCCACAATTCTCGCCCGCACAAAAAACATCCACTTGTTGCTCGTGGACGAAGTGAAAGGCGAATATGAACACGAATTTTTCAATGGCTTCAGCAACACCATCGGCGCAAAATACAAAAACATCACGCCGACCGTCTATATCCCGTTCCGAAACGCCTCTCTCGACTACAACTACAAAAACTTGGAGACATACGAGCTTACATACAACCTCCATTTCTGCTATAATGAGAAGTTTGTATCGGGCGAATTTACAAGAGTGAGCATGGGCAGCAACTTCCCCGAATTTGACCTCGAACTCACCGCCGGAATGTGGAACGACCGTGGAAATTTCAAGAATTATTACCGCGCAATCGGCATGATTTCTCAGAAGGTTTCATTAGGACCGCTCGGCAAAACACGCTACATACTCGAAGGCGGCAAGGTGTTTGGTAACGTTCCATTCCCGCTCCTCAAACTCCACGAGGGCAACGAGACATACGCTTTCGACAAATACGCCTTTAATATGATGAACCTCTATGAATTTGCATCCGACACCTACGCAAGCATAACGGCAGAGCATCATTTTAATGGTTTCTTCTTCAACAGGCTTCCACTCCTGCGCAAACTGAAATGGCGTGAGATTGTCTATGGCAAAGGGCTCATCGGCGACATCAGCAACCGAAACTGCCGTCAGAACGCAATCATGGACTTCCCGTCGTCCCTCGGCGATGTAAACAAGCCATACTTCGAGGCTGGCATCGGTATTGAAAACATTTTCCGCTTCTTCCGCGTGGACGGAGTATGGAGACTCTCACACTTGGACAAACCTGGAGTGTCGAAATTTGCAGTGTTAGTCAAGATGCAAGTGATATTGTAATTTTAATTTGCAAATATCAAAAATTATTATTTTCTTTGTAGCAAACAATTTCACACGACCATCATCATGCCAAAGAAAATAATATACTCCGCAAGCCTGCAAGACTACCGACCGCTGATTTGGTACGGTACGCCGGTATATGAGCGCTATTCGCAGTTGTATGGACTTCTCGCCGAAGGCCTCGGACCTGAATACGCCGAATTTCTTGCCGAACCTCTCGTGCAAGGCCCTAAAGCCACATGGCTGAGCGGCTATGTCACAAAAGGAACTGAATTTACGAAACTAAACGCCGAGCGTCAGGAGTATTTCAGAGGCAAGTTGCAAAACATCCTCAACAGAATCAAGACATTTGCAAACGAACTCAAAACCGACGCCGACCCGCACCGCAAGGAGTTTGGCGAACTCTTGGATATGTCGATTGAAGTGCCGGGATTAGAGTGCGTAATGGTGGAAGACGAAAAAATCATGCTCGTGGCGTGGGGTTTCAGCAGTGAAAAGAGCTTCCGTGAAAACTTCAAACTCGACAACAAAATCTCCAAGCCCATCACAGACGAACCCGCGCCAATAGTTGATGTACCCACACCCAACGCTCCGACTACCGCGCCCCAACCACCTGTGACACCGCCTGTTACACCACCGACTCCACCACAACATCAAACGCCAGTTGCACCTCCGCCGCCGCATCGTACAACATCGGCTGCATCGGGCGCAACACCTCCGCCGCCGCCACCGCATCAAACTGAAAAGCCCCGCAAAGGCCTTCCATGGTGGGTATGGTTTTTACTCGGCATTTTGGTTGCAGCAATTGTTTTTTTTGTGTTGAAGGGTTGTAGCGATGATAACGATAACAACGCCAACAACCCTGACAATCATCAAAACACAGACAACAATAATTTTCAAATTCCCGACAATCCGTATGTAGTGCCGCCCATCGACACCACAAAAATCGTTGTGGATCCAGACGACCCGGGACGCCGTCACATACTCTCCGACAAGGTTAACG
Organism: Bacteroidales bacterium; assembly: GCA_017964465.1. Lineage (GTDB taxonomy): Bacteria > Bacteroidota > Bacteroidia > Bacteroidales > UBA3824 > UBA3824. The sequence goes on from JAGCRY010000199.1 coordinate 13,070, forward strand.
TGGCTCTCGCCAAAGGCGCGGACGTGATGCAATTTGCAAACGACCTCTCCCAAAAGTACAACGACCTTGTCAACATCGTATATTGCGACACCACCATAAAACTCCTTCAAGTGCAAGTGCCCGACGGAGAATGGAAGCAATGGATTGATAGTCTGAAAAAATTTTCAACTGTAAAACTTGCTTTCCCAAACACTTTGTTTGAAGAAAGCCTCATCGGCGACATCCACGACCCAGACATCAACAACAGGGAAAAAACGTGGTTCCTCGACGTTGTGGAAGCGCGTAAGGCTTGGGCTGTCACGACAGGCGACTCGAGCATCGTCGTAGCCATCGCCGACAACGGATTCGACCTGAGACACAAGGAGTTTGAAGGCAAAATCGTTAAGCCCTACAATGTCAACACCGGCGACGCGAGCATAAATGTTGTGCGCACGCAAGGCGGTGAACACGGCACACACGTAGCAGGCACAGCTATCGCTAACAGCAACGACGCCGGCATCTGCGGCATCGCGCCCGACTGCAAACTGATGCCCATACAACTCGGCGACCAAAACGGCGAAATGCAGAGCCTCGGAATTGTGGCGGGCATATTGTACGCAATACACCACGACGCAAATGTCATCAACCTCTCGCTCGGCACTTATTTTGGAGAACTCACGCCTCAGGAGCAACAGATGCTTATCAATGACTATTACAAGGACGAAGCGGTATTTTGGAACGACCTATTCCAATTCGCCATTGATGAAGATTGCGTAGTAGTCGTAGCCGCCGGCAATGAAAACATACTTGCAGGATGTGACGCCTTCGCCCGCAGCAACAAAATCCTCGTGGTCTCCGCCTACCAACCAATCCCGAACTCGCCCAAGGCGGACTTCTCAAACCACGGCAAATACGCAAACATCTCCGCGCCAGGCGTCCAGATTTACTCATCCGTACCTGGCAACCAGTTCGGATTCCTCGACGGCACATCGATGGCAAGCCCAATCGTAACGGGTGCAGTAGCATTGTTGAAATCCAAATTTCCAAACCTCAAAGCGCAGGAAATAATCTCCATACTCAAAAAGACCGCCAAGCCTTTGCAGTCGCGACCGGAAATCGGTCCTTTGCTCCAAATTTTCCAAGCGTTGCAATACGCAAGCAATGGCGAACTTTTGGTTATTCCTGATGACGCCAAAGACGCATCATTCGCAAATGGCAAATGGAAGTCCACAACCGACCTTTGCAGCAGCGAAAAACCCGATGTAGCCGTAGAAATCTACTTCGACATCACAGGCGACGGCAAAGGGACTGTATGCTACAAGGAAGCCTCAGGCAACGAGTATAGTGCGCCACTCTCGGTTACTTTTGAGGACGGCAAACTCATCATGACACAAAAAGACGAAGCCAACAATACCCGCAACCCCAATGACAACCACTTCTACGACCCATGCATATTCACATGCAGCCAGGACGAAGGCGACGGCGGCGCAGAATGTCTTGCCACATGGGACGAAGATTATGTGGCTGTGGACTTCCACATGGTGAAACAATAAAAAAATAATCGGAAAATATTTGTTACAATCAACAAAATAACATACTTTTACCGAATATTTGAAAACACAGAAACTACATTCAAAAATTAAACTATACATGAGCCAACCAATAATAACAACAGATATTTCGCAGATAAGGCCGGTCTTCGCAGACGGCGCAGGCGAGAATATCAAGAGATATACGCAACTGAAAATGATGTTCCGAGCAGGCAAGGAATACGCCGTGCTCGCCGAACCAATGCTCGACGGCGCCAATAAAATCACTTGGCACACCGAGTTTGAGGGCACACCAGCACCCTTCTCCAAACTCACGGAGGAGGAGCGCGAAACAGCCAAAGGACGCATCAAATATCAGGTCAACCTCCTGTACAAGTCTGTTTTCAAACAACTGTACCGAGGCTCAATGTCGGACGTGAAAGACATGTTTGACGTCATTGATTCATGCATCGAGATTCCCGACTATGACAACATCTACCGCATCCAAAAACCTGACGGAAAATCGAACTACGTGCTTATTAAATGGGGCTTCAATAGTGACGACTTCAACGCACAAACCGAACTCGTCAAGAAACTCATTCCCACAAAAGTCGATACAGTGCGCATAAAGGTCATCAAAAACTCCAAAATCGCACCTAACGAGCCTGTCACAGTAATCTACAACGGCAAAGACATCCAACTCACCACAGACTCAAAGGGTTACGTCATTTTGGAAGACATTCCCCTCGGCGACCACTTCTCCGCTTACGCAGAAGACAAGGACGCCACCACAGACTTCACATGTGATGGAAGCGACGAATACCACCTCCTTATCGGAACAAGAAGCGCGGACATGAACTTCCTCATCGCCGACGCCACAGGACAGCCCATAGCCGACACCGAAGTTTCATTCACATACGACGGCAAGACATACTTTGAGACAACCGACAGCCAAGGACGCATACGCCTGCGCGACATTGCGGAAGGCACATCGGTCGTTTGTAAACAGCGCAACGCCGAACAGACCTTTGTTTGCGACGTAAACCAACGTGAATACTACATGGAAGGCTCACGCCCCGTTGCTGAAATCGACGTTGCAGTGATGGACGAAAACGGAGACGGAGTGCCTGGACTTGACGTGAAGTTCTCCTACAACGACAAGAGCCTCAGTGTATCCACAGACCGCAACGGCAAGGTCTCCATCGACAACATGCCGCCCGACACAGATTTTGAGATTGAATGTAGCGGAAACAAATACCAGACTGTTGTCACGAAACTCACTACGCATGAGGGACTTAACATGACTGAAATAAAAATCAAGAAAGTCTCCACGAAGGGCAGCATGACTGTGAAAGTTGTGGACGAGAGCGGCATCCCGATTGCAAACACTCTCGTGCGCTGCGAGACCGACGATTTCAAACATGAGTTCTACACTAACGAAGCCGGCGAAATCACAATCGACCAAGTAAGCTATAACTCAAACGTGGTTTGTACCCAGATAATCAACGGTTTGGGCTCTCATAGGCACACCTTCACATTTGTGCCGCTCCAGAACAACTACGTCCTGAAAGGCATGAAAATCCTCGCAGACGTCACTGACCTCGAAATCCACGTCACAAACAAGAAAAAGGAAGTCGTGCCAAACCTCCGCATCACAATAGACGACAAGCACAACTTCATCAACAGAATCACCGATAAGGACGGCAACATCCACGTCCAGGGGCTTGAGCGTGGAAAGACATACTACATTTCCACCGAATACGACGGCAAGAGCACTGACCTCAACTACATACCACAGCAGCCGCAGGAAAGGCTCAACCTCCAAGTTGGCCGCAACAACATCGGATTCCTCTTGTGGCTCATTCCGCTCATCGGTCTTTTGGCATGGCTGATTGTGGTGTTCCTCATACCCAAAATCAGCGAAATGATGAACGCGCCAATCATCGTGGAAGACACAGCCAAAAAAACTACACAAGACACCACAACCATCGTCCCCGTCGTCCAAGAACCCGAGCCAGATCCAATCAAGGGCATTCTCCTCACCATCAAGGACGGCAAGACAGGCGCACCCGTGCCCGGCGCCAAGATAAAACTCGAATACGGAAAGACCAACCTCGACGCCGTATCCGACTCCCTCGGCAAATTCAACTTTGACAACGTCCCCATGGACGACTCCACATTGCAGGTGAAAGTGACCGTAACA
>JAGCRY010000200.1 GCA_017964465.1 Bacteroidales bacterium
AGCCCGACGAATTGTGCTGTTCGTAATCGCGGCGCAACGATTCCAAAATGCTAAACTCCTCGTCTCCAACCACTTCGCCCTGATAGATGATGCGCTGTCCCTTTTGTACAAAACCGCGTGTTAGGGAGATTGAGGCGAGGTTGTCTTCAAGCACTTTTTCGGTGGTTACTTGGTCGTAGATGAGGTTTGGCTCTATCCACATCGAGGGATTGAGTGCGTTTGCGAGTTTCCAGAGCGGGCTGTTTTCGGCGTCGGGACCTTGGTGGTGGTTGAGGAATTTTTGGATTTCGTTTCTGACGTAGAGATACGCATCTTTCACCGTAATTATCTCGCTCTTAGGCTTTTGGCTCGTGATGCCCTCGTTTTGGATGGCAACGAGAAAGTCGGTCCGAGTTTCGTCGGCGTTGATGAGCAATTGCTCGTTTTCGATGATTCCGTTGGTATAAACGTCGTTCAACGCCTTTGTAATGGCATTTTTGAGGTCGTGGAAAAGGTTTGGCTCTTTGCTTTTGGGGTCGGCAATGGAATCCGATACGCCAAAGGTGATGAGTTGCGCCTTGAAATGGGACGTAAAACGCTCCATACAAGTCAATTGCACCTGGTTGTCCTTGGTGAAATACGGTTTGGATTCCTTCTTGATAGCCTCGCGCTCCGCCTCAATCTCCGCCTGGCTCTTGTAGATGGCGAAGTCAAACGGCGCGAAGTAGTTGTCGTGCTTCCAGGGGCTGCCCTTTTGATATTCATACTTGAATTTGCCTTCCTTGGGAATGGCGTAAAGTACAATCACACAGGCTATTACATATAATGACACCCGCAATATGTCCAACCACGAGACCATCGCAGGCCAGTTTTTTCTGTTTTCCATTGTTTTTGTTGTGTTTTTCATTGGCAAAATTAATGTTAATAATTGACAAATTGCACATTCAAGGCAAGTTTTTTTTCCGTAACTTGAAATTTCGTATTAATTTTGCATCTTGAATCGTAAAGTAAGGTAAAAAAATGTTGAGATTTTTCAAGAAAATAGGACAATTTTTTGTGTCGCTGTATATGTGGACGGTGCTGTTTGATATGGCGTTCATCATATTGATTACAGGCTTGTTGCTGTTGTTTGTGAGCAATGCGCGTGTGGTGTTCAAGACGGTGAGGGCGATGCTCCGTTTTATGTTCAAGATTATGTTTGTGAAGGTGGAGGCGGAATATCCCGAAAATTTCGACTTTGACCAATCGTATATCATAATGCCCAATCACATAACGTTTTGGGATATTCCAGTGATTTGCTCCGTGTTGCCCAACTACACTTTTGGTATCGAGGCAGAGAGCCATTTTTCGTGGCCCATCTATGGATTTTTCATCAAAAAATACGGCACGTTGCCCATCAACCGCAAGAATATCAAGGCGTCGTTTCGCACTTTTGAGACCGCCGCGCAAAATATGAAATCAAAGAATGCCTCGCTTCTCGTATTCCCAGAGGGACACCGCTCCGACGACGGCAAGATTCAGGAGTTCAAGAAGTTGCCATTCAAAATGGCTCAGATGGTAAAAGTACCAATCCTGCCGTGCGGCACCACTGGATTGGGCGACCTTGCGCCGAAAGGCTTTTTTGTGACGCCCGGACGTGTGAAAGTGAAATATGGTGAGCCTGTTCCTGTGGAAGAATACGAAACCCTCCGCGCCGAAGATGCCGCCAAGATGGTGAGGGACAAGGTGATAGCATTGTCGGAGGACGACATTGTGCCTGAGAATGAAAAATAAAAAACGTTGTTGCAATTATGACCCGCCCCGAATTATACCAATATGTAACGGAATATTTTAAGGCGACGATGCCCGCGCCTAAGACAGAGTTGCATTATGAAAACCCCTTCCAACTCGTTGTGGCTGTGAGGCTTTCGGCTCAATGTACCGACAAGCGCATCAATATCGTAACGCCCGCGCTGTTTGAGCGTTTCCCCGATGCAATGTCGATGTATGATGTGGATTTTGACGAATTGTTGCCGTACATAAAATCCGTTTCTTATCCAAATTCCAAATGCCGCGACCTTCTCGCAATGGCAAAGATGTGGGTAGATGATTTTGGCGGCGAAGTGCCAACGGACATTGAAGGTCTGCAAAAACTTCCCGGCGTTGGTCCCAAGACCGCCAATGTTGTAGCCTCGGTGCTGTTTGGCGCAAAGGTGATTCCTGTGGATACCCACGTATTCAGGGTTTCAAAGCGTATTGGTCTTACCGTCAATGCCAAAACTCCCATCCAAGCCGAAAAACAACTCGAAGAAGGTTTCTCCGACGATGTAAAACACCTCGCCCATCATTGGCTACTCCTCCACGGTCGCTACGTCTGCACGGCTCGCAAACCAAAATGCGAGGAGTGCGGAATCGCGGAGCAATGCATAATGCATAATGCATAATTGCCATCCGGCGGAAGCCTTATTATGCATTATGAATTATGCATTAATTGAAAAGGGCATCCCCGCTTGCGCAGAAATGCCCTTTCCTTTCTCTATTCTTAAAAACTACTATTTTTCAACATTTTTCCTATTGCCGAGCCACTTGATGAACGATACGATGATGTATGCAAAAATCAGTA
>JAGCRY010000201.1 GCA_017964465.1 Bacteroidales bacterium
GATGCCGGTATTGATTTCCACTTGGTTTTCGCAAAAATCGCGGACAATATGGCTGTCGTTGGTATCAAAAGGATGGTCGGTATGGCTCAGCCGTCCGTCCTCCGTTACCCGCAACGTCTCCCTTTCGAGACCAAAATTGCCCGTCAAAAGCAATTGCGCAATATGTTGGTTTTCAACGTGAAACATTTTTGCTTTCTACGTAAATTAGTATGTATTTTGCCGTCTTGCGACAGCTATTTTTTTATCCAAAAATTACCGTTCCAAGATGTATTCGCCGTCAGTGAATAATTCTTGTTCAGAGGTGGATTGTAGAATAAAAATCTGTGCTCCCATTCCGCCGGAGATGCTTTTTGGTGGTATGTTTTCCATCAAAAGTCGGTCGCCAAAATGTCCTCTGATTTCTTCGGGCGTGTGTCGATAATTGACATTTGCCCCGCGTCCGTAGTGCGTGATGTAACGGCGGAATTTGTAATCGCGGAAACTTCTGTTTTCGTCGTAAACCAAACTCTCCGCCCAAATCTGATACACATCCACGTCGTAAGCATAGTTCATTTTGTCGGGAATATAACCGCCCGGCGCACGCATATTCACTTCGAGACCGATGATGTCGCCCTTGTTGCCAAGTCCCTGTTTGTCAGCGTCAAGGCGGAAAAATTCAAAGTGGAAAAACCTCTGTTTTACGCCAAACGCTTTGACGGTTTTTGCGCCGATTTCCTGCAAATCAGATTCCTGCATATTGCGGGTGTAACTGATATTTTCGCCGTCGCCGTTGAGCATTGCAAGTGGCGTTATCTTCATCACCTGACCCGTGCAAAAAAGGATTTCGCCGCGAGAATCTGTGATGCCGTCGAAGGTTTCCACGTGTCCCGGCACAAATTCTTCGATGATATTTACGGTTTTTTTGGTGTCAATTTTACATAACACCTCGTCAAGTGCGGCTGCATTGTCAATTTTGTAAGTGTTGCTTGCGCCAACGCCGTTGTCAGGCTTTATAATCAACGGATAACCAACCATTTTGGCAAATTTTCGCGCCTTGCTTTCGCTGTTTATCAGCATCCAACGCGCCGTAGGAATCCCCGCTTTGGCGTAGGCGGCTTTCATTTTAGATTTCAATTTAACCTTTTCGAGTTCGGCGGGTCGCAATCCCGTTTGCACATTGAAATCCTCCCTCAACTTTGCCTCCGTGGTGAGCCAATATTCGTTTTGCGATTCGATGTGGTCTATCTTGCAGTATTTGAACGTGAAAAACGCCGCTGCCCGCATCACTTGGTCATAATCTTCGAGCGAATTTACGTAGTAATACTCTGTCAACGAGGATTTTACGTTATCGTTGAGATTGTCATACGGACAGTCGCCAATGCCGAGGACGTTGCAGCCAAGATGCAGCAATCTGTTGCAAAAACTATAAAAATGCAACGGAAAATTTGGAGAAATGAATATTACGTTCATAGTTGGTATTCAGAATGTTAGCAATTAATTCTCCCACAAAAACCACATCCACGTTGGCACTTCGTGTTGCCAACTTGCCTCGTTGTGGAAGCCGCCTTCGTTTCTGTAAAGGTAGGTCTTCGCGCCTTTCTGTTGCACGAGCCATTCAACCTCGCGGATACGGTTTTCGATGCCGGGATTTTGCTGTTGCTCGACGCTTCCCCACGAGAAGAAAATCCTTGTGTCGAGGTTCAAGACGCCGGTATTGATTTCGTACCTGAAAGCGTCCATCGCGGGTGCAATTGCGGGCGAAATCACCGCCGCTTTTGAGAAAATATGGTTGAAATGTATCACGCCGTAGAGCGACATCATTCCGCCCATCGAATAGCCCGCAATCGCCGTTGCCTCGCGGAATGGAACGGTGCGGAAGTGGCTGTCAATGTGAGGTTTGAGCGCGTCCTCAATCCACTTGAAAGTGTCGTAGCCGCGCCCCGGAATGTGTCCGTAATAACTACTGTCGAGTTCGTAGGGGCAATATTCGCAGACGCGGGTCCAATCGTCCTTGGCGCACTCGATGCCCACCACGATAAGTTTTTTCCAATAGTTGTCGAGAAACTCTTTGAGCCCCAACGATTTGCCGAAAGTTGCGTCGCCGTCATAGAACAGATTGTGTCCGTCAAACATATACAACACGGCGTACCTTTCGTCTGTATTGTAGTAATTGTCAGGCAGATAGAGATGAATCCTCCGATTCGCCCCCGCCGCATTGAACCAAAAGTCAAATTTTTGTACCATTATATTATTGGGTGTGTTTATTGGGAAACAAAAGTATAAAGTAGGAGAAATTCTTTGCGGATTATTAAATGAAAGATTTCACCAAAATTTATGGAATATTTCATCAAAAAATGTGAATTATTGCACTTATGCCGCCCTTCTCCACGCGCCCTCGGCAATTTTGCCAAAGAAATATTGTGCTTGTCTGCGCCACCAATAGAAATCGTGGCTCACATCCTTGCCCCAAAGGTCAAACCAAGAATCAACGCCAAGACGCTCCAAAATGCCGTGCAATTTGCCTGTTGATGCGCCCGTAACGCGCTCGTAGTTGCCTTGTCCGCAACAGAATATCAGGGTTTTGCCACGGTAACGGTCGGCTGTCATCGGGGTTGCATTTGGCAGAAAATCGAGCGGTGAGTTTCTGTAAATCAGTTCGTTGTCATAATTCGGAAAGAAATAATCCGCGTGGAACAAACCGCTCAACGACACCACGCCGCTGAACAATTCGGGATGACGGAAAAAGAAATTGCCAGCGTGGTAGCCGCCCATCGAACAGCCCGAGGCAATCAACTTTTCGCCGTGGCTCACTTCGGGAATCAGTTCATCAACAATGTAATTGAACCAACGCTCGTGCAGGCTGATGCGCTCGTTGTAATCGCCGGAAGTAAGGCTCCACGTCTCAGCGTCGATGCTGTCGCAGCAAATCAGATGAAATTCGCCAGCCTCAATCATCGGTGCGAGAATATCCACCATACCATTGTCTTCCCATTCGTAAAACCTCTGATCCTGCGATGGGAACACCAATACGCCACGGCCGCTCTCGCCGTATGTCTTGTACTCAATCTCGCGGTTGAGATTGATGCTCCAATGTTTGTGATATTCTACTTTCATCTTTGCCTCCTTATTTTATTTGGTTTACGGTGCAAAGTTCGGTATTTAGTATATTTTATCCAAGAATATATGGAATTATGGTAATAATTTCCAAAAATAAAGAATAATTTAGAACAGATTTTTCAAAGTGTATCCAATAAACAGGATTGGTAGATATTTTTTATCGTATGGTATGCAAATTAAACTCAATCACACTTCTACTTTTCCAAACGTTCACAGAACTCAAACCACTTTTGAGGGGTTTTTGCATAGGTGTAACACTGATTTTGAATGCTGTTATGGCAATGTTGAAGACGAGCGTATAGGTCAAAAATACTGCCAGGCGTTACGATGGTTTGAAAATTTGGATTTTGATTTCGTAACGGCTTAGATTCATGGTTATTGTCATGGAGAACTCTTTGTTTAAAAGATTGTCGTTCAATGGGTTTTACACCCCAAATCCACGCAGTCATTGCAAGTTTTTGGGCTTCGGGCGACAAGATTTCAAAATCCGATAGACGCGGATTGCGGCGCACACGTCCAATCACCTGCTCGTCGAGTTGACGGCTCTTTGTATCACGCACTTGATAGAGCATGCAGGCGCGTGGAATGTCCCACCCCTCGCTTATAACCATTTTGAACACAATGATGTCAATGGTGGACGCATTTCCCTTGGCATAATCTTTCCAACGGTTCAGGTCTTTTAGCTTTTGGGCAGTGTCATTTGTGGCACATTTGTCTTTTTTGTCAACAATTGACATCCACTTAAGATGCTGATGTTCAGGCTTATTCAATATATTTTCAATAACAGACCATTCATGTTCTGCCTTTTCTTTATTTGAAATTTGGATAATCAAACAGGGATTAACACCCAAAAGCTCAACATATTTTTGCCGAATCTCCTCAAACTTGCAGATGGCGGTTTCAACAGTATCATGTTCGTCTCCCCATTGGATTGATTTGATGAGTTTTGCATCCACAGCCGCTTCATCGCTGATTTCAACATCCGGCATCTGACCACGCCTGAGGTTTGGTGTGGCGGAAAAGTTTATGATTTTCGTAAAATAACTCGGCGCAATGTCATCAAGGTTCCTCGTGGCTTGGTGGCACTCGTCTTTGATAAGATAAAGCGTTTTGTTACAACCATTTGCGAAATGGTTATCAGTCATATAACTCAAAAAATTTTTCAAAGCACCCTCGTCTTTGAGTTTTGACTTGTCCTTATACAAATCGCGCGGCAAAACATATACATTGAACCCTTCAGGAATAAACAGACGCTCCTCGTCAGCACTTTCCGACGAAATCAAATAAGGATTCAGTTGTGGGTAAATATTTTTGTCGGCACAATGCCTGAAAACATTATAATTCTGCTCTGCAAGGTTGCCCTTTGAAAGTGTGGAAACCAGAAATATAACGTCAGGACACTCCATCAAAACACGATTCATGAAATCAGCCATCATACGCGTCTTGCCACTACCAGTGGGCGCACGGAACGTGATTTCATGTTTCTGGCGGACTTGTTCGACGAGTTCCGAAACCGCATTTTGTTGAATGTCAACCGCTTCCTGTAACATACGTTATTCCTCCACTTTTTTTTGAGTGTTACAGAAATTGCGGCAAACCCATTCGATTTTATCCTTCAAAGTCTTGAACTTTTGGCAGCCATAGAGCGTTTCATCAATAACATCAAACGGCGTTTCCCCTTCCGTTTTCTCACAACTGCTAACTCGCTCAATCTCATATACATCAAGGTTCCCTCCGTATGGTTTGTTTTTCTTTATCCAATCGAAATCGCAGCTATGGTCGTAACATTCACCCGTCATAATACGTTTCAAGCGTTTTGATGTAACATCGTATGCAATGCCGCAGGGCGTGGTTGCAGTGAGTTCGTTTTGTTGACAAAGTATGAATGTGCGGTTCAGTTCGAGTGCGGCTTGACCCGTCGTGCCGGTGCCTGCAAAAAAGTCAAGCACGATGGAATCTTCTTGCGTGGAAAACTCCATCAACCTGCGTATCAGGTTTGTAGGCTTTGGATTGTCGAATATCTTTTTAACACCGAAAATGCTTTCCAACAATTTTGTAGCAATCCTTCCATCCTCATAATAAACACTTTTCAGCTTTTCATCAACGGTTTCGATACGTTTTTTTACATGAGGTTGCGTGGTTTCGTCCCTACCCCACTCTATATCGCCGCATTTTTCATAATTCAAAAAGGTCTCTTCTGTCCACCGCCAGCCGAAATCAGGTTTGACGCACGGTTTGTGGGTGACAGGATGTATAATGTCGAATGTATATCCGCCAGGCTTGGTGTTTGAGGAATTTGACGAATTACTGTAAACGCCCTTTTCGTCCACATTGTTATAATGTGCAACTCCCTGCAAATCATCCTTATTCGCCTTAATCCATTCACGTAGTTTTGTCTGGATTGTTGTGATGTCGGAATATTTCGATTTCAAATCCTTATACTTTTGTTCAATAAGTTTTGCCTTTTCCGACTTGATGAGCCATTTGTCGAGATTGTTGATGTCATGACAATAGCATATAATATATTCATGCTCAATCGAAATCTGTCTCGGATTGTTGTCCGTGGCGGACTGCCAAATAATTGTACCAACAAAATTGTTTTCACCAAAAACCTCATCAAATAAACATTTGACGTAAGCGTAATTTCTGTCATCTATGGAACAAAAAATCACGCCCCTGCCGCTCAAAAGCTGTTTGGCAAGCATGAGCCGCGGAAATAGCATCGAAAGAAGATTGTCACGAGTGATGGAATTCTGATAGTTTGTCCTAGCGAAATCTCCCATGCTGTCCTTGCCGTATGGAGGGTCAATGTATATGAAATCAATGTCACCTTTATACTGGATAAGAAGGTTTTGGAGGGCTTCATAATTGTCGCCAATGATGAGTTTGTTTGTGGGTTTGAGGTCGTCTGTATGGAAACTTAGGCTTTCATTCATTTTGAAATAATGAATATCGGAAGTCATTTTCTCCAAACGTTTGTCGAAATGCAGTCCAGTGCGTTTGTATGACGTTCCAAGTTGTGCAATCATCATAGCCTCATTGTCATTGTCGGCATTGATTATCAACTTTTTGAGCAGATCGGCGTTGGTCTGCTCCATTATCCTGTCCTTGACCCTGCGGTCGAGTTCTTCCAAAAGATTCTCTCTCAATGTGCTCATCTGCGTTTTATAGTTTCCGCAAAGGTAGTTCATTTGGAGCGTATGACAAAATAAAAAGCATAAGATTTTTTTGGGGGAATTTACACAATTTTAGGGTTTTATTTGTTAACTTTGCACCCGAATTATCAAACTAAAAGCAATGAAAACTAACAAATTAATACCTGTAATCTTGACAGTAATGCTGGCAGCTGCGGCATCGTCATGCAAAAAAGCAACCACACAGATTGACGACGATGTGGATATCATTAAATCATACCTCTCCACCAACGGCATAACAGCCGAAGAAACGAGCCACGTATTCTATCAAGTCATCACCGAAGGCACAGGCGAACAATGCAACCTTGGCGACACAGTGGCCATAAAGTATAAAGCCTCCACAACCGAAAACCCGACAAAAATATTCGAGAAGAGCGACGGCGACAAAGCCAAAATACTATTCATCCCGACCCGACTCGGCGGCACAGCCAACGGCGAAACACCGATTTACGGTCTCCAAGTCGGACTGACAACAATGAAAGAAAAAGGTAAATCAATATTCTACATACCTTCATCATACGCCTTTGGAGCGTCAAAAATAAGCACCGACAGCATCGAATACGCCAATGTAATATATGAAGTAGAACTCTGCGAAATCATCCGCCGTGACAAGAAACATTGACATAGTGGCTTGCCCCGCGCTCTACCAATACCAGCGCAAAGGCGGCACAGTGGTATTGATAGACGTGTTGAGATTCACCTCCACGCTCACCACCGCGCTCGCCAACGGAGCATTGTGGGCTGAGGCGTATCCCGACGCGGACAAGGCGTTGTCACTCAAAGACGAAGGTTACATTGCAATAGGCGAACACAACGGATTCATTATAGAGGGTTTTGATTACAACAATTCGCCCGTCACGATGACCCGAGAAAACATCGGCGGCAGGAAGTTGGCATTCGTCACCACCAACGGCACCTACACGCGCTCACTAATCGACACATACGACGCAATATATGCCGGATGTTTTCTCAACGGCAATGCATTGGTGCAGAGACTTTTGGAGGAGCACAACGACGTCCAGATTGTATGTTCGGGACACCGTTGCAAGATAGGCATCGACGACCTGCTCGTGGCGGGAATGATTGCCGACCGTCTATTGAAATCGGGGAAATATACCCACAACGAGGACGCCGTATCGATGGCGCAGACGCTCTACAACGTCGCCAAAGACGACATCAAATCATTTATACTGAGCCAAGTGCCGTGGTTTGAGCCGTTGTTTGTAGAAAATCCACAATACAAGGAAGACTTCAATTTTGCACTCCGACACGATGTGTTTGACGTGGTGCCGGAAGAGGAGTCACCATTGAAATTTATCGTAAAGCAATGAACAAAAAAGTAGTAATAGGGCTTTCGGGCGGCGTTGACAGTGCCGTGGGCGCGTACCTTTTGAAAAAGCAGGGCTACGACGTGCACGCATTGTTTATGATCAATTGGAAAAATTCGTCCGTAACGCTCTCTGGCGAGTGCGCTTGGGAGGAGGATCAGATGGTAGCCAAGATGGTGGCACGGCAGTTGGACATACCGCTGCACATTGTGGATTCGAGCGAGCGTTATATGAGCCACGTGGTCGATTATATGTTCGACGAATACGCCAAAGGACGCACCCCAAACCCCGACGTGCTGTGCAACAGGGAGATAAAGTTTGAAATTTTCAGCCGTTATGCCCAGGAACTCGGCGCAGACTACGTTGCCACGGGGCATTATTGCCGTCGCGACGAGGTAGTAGGGCGCGACGGCAATACTTATTCGCGTCTCTTGGCGGGCAGCGACCCCAACAAAGACCAAAGTTATTTCCTCTGTCAGATGAGCCAGGCGCAATTGAAGAACGTACTCTTCCCCGTCGGCGACATCATCAAACCCGAAGTGCGCCGCATAGCCGCCGAGCAAAATTTGGCGTGCGCCAAGCGCAAGGATTCACAGGGCATTTGTTTTGTGGGCAAAGTGGATTTGCCGGTATTTCTCCAACAAAAACTCAAATCCAAGGAAGGCAACATTGTGGAAGTTACTGACGACGCCTTCATCTATCGCCGCCGCCACGACGACCCCGATGATTTCCGCGCACTCTCCAAGCCATACGTCTATACAGAGGACGATGGTTTTATAATTGGCAAACACATTGGCGCACAATATTATACGATAGGACAGCGCAAGGGTCTGAACGTCGGCGGACACAAAAAACCGATTTACGTTTTGGCGACCGACATTAATACCAACACTATTTATATTGGTATGGGCGACGAGCATCCGGGATTGTTCCGTAAGGCGTTGTTTGTCAACGAAAACGAAATCCACAACACCCGCCCCGACCTCGCGTTGCAGCCCGGCGAGCGGAAACGTTGCAAAGTGCGCATCCGCTACCGTCAGCCATTGCAAGACGCTTGCCTCATCCGCGAGACGGAGGGCTTGTACATACTCTTTGACGAACCACAAAAAAGCATCACCCCCGGACAATTCGCCGCATGGTACGACGGCGACGAACTATTCGGCAGCGGTGTAATCGCTTATTAAACAAAAAATTGATGTTTATGAAATACGACGTTGACGACCTGTTGCAGAGGCAGTTTGCAGTGAGCGAACATTATAGGAAAGTGTTTTCGGACTTGGAAAACGTAAGGACGCGCACCATTGATTTTGGCTCGTTCAAATACGTATTGCAATACAACCCCGGACGCATCGGCTCCGCTACCGCCGACACCAAGAAAAAAGTCACCTCCGACAATTGTTTCCTCTGCGAAAAGCACCGTTTCCCCGGACAGATAGCATTGGAGTACGACGCTCAGTACAACATCCTCGTCAACCCCTACCCTATTTTCAAAAAGCATTTCACAATCGTAGATAAACAGCACGTGGCACAGGAAATCATCGGCGAAGAATCCAAAATGGTGCAGATGGCGGAAGATTTGCCGGGCTTCACGGTGTTTTACAATTCGCGCAACAGCGGCGCATCGGCACCGTTCCACCGTCACTTTCAGGCGTGCGAAACCTACGAACTGCCCATCTATCAACAGTGGGACACCTATTACAATGGCGGCAAGATTTTCATTTGGGAGGGCAACAACGCCGACCGTTTTTGGCTGTGTCACGACGGCACACGGCTCATTTATATGATTCACACCGAGGATAAAGATACCGCCGCCAGAGTGTTGAAGGCTATTTTGCGCGAATTGAATGACGTAATGCAGACACCATCGCCAGAGACCAATGTGGGCGTCGCGTTGGATAATGGCTTTTACAAGGTTGTGATTTTCCCGCGCACCAAGCACCGCCCCAAGGAGTATTTTGCTGAGGGCGACAATCATTACACCATCAGCCCAGGTTTTGCTGATATGGCGGGGCTTATCCCCTGCGCCGTGGAATCTGACTTCAACAGGCTCGACAAGGAGCGCGTCACATCAATTTTCACGCAAGTATCGTTGCCAGCGACCGACCAAAGGATTTTGCAGCCGATAAAAAGAGCGATAATTTAGGGATTTATTTTCTGATTATCGCCGCGCAGCAAGGCATCCTGCCCTCAGCGGTGTAATATTCCGCTACATCATAGCCCATCGCCTTGAAAAAATCCTGATACTTCGCGAAGGTAAATTCTTGCTTGAAATTTGCGCCGAGAAGATTGAAGAATTTTGCTGCCGTGCTTGATGTCCTGTTGTCTTCAGTAATGTAGGTCGGAATGATGACTGCGCCACCCTTTTTGCACACGCGCATCAATTCTGACATCGCGGCGGCGGGGTCGTCGAGGAGATGGATTACATTGGCGGCAACCACCTTGTCAAAACACTCGTCGCCGTAACGCAGATTGGTGATGTCGGCTTTTTCAAAGACAACGTTGGAAAAATCCTTGCACTTCTTACGCGCCTGACGAAGCATCTTGTCCGCAAAGTCGGTGGCAGTGAGACGCCTGCACTTTTTGGCAACCGGCAGACTAAACATCCCAGTACCACACGCACATTCCAGCACATCGTCGCCACCATCCATCTGATTGGCAACATATTGCACAATGTCCCTGTTGACCTTGCCATTGAAGGTGTTCTCCACCAAATCATATACTCCCGCAATTGTATTCCAAAACATAATCTTACTGTTTAATGGTTTAACTTTTCGGGAGCAAAATTACAGAGAAGGGGATGCAACTCGGTTGCAAAGGTTAATTACTCTTCAAAAGATGGTTTCACAACACTGACAAGTCTTCCGCCTCTCACACCCTGAACGCCAGCAGCGAAACGTCGTCGGTCTGAGGGATGTCGCCGCGCCAGGTGTCGAAGAAGGTTTCGATGCTATCCTTTTGGGTGGGGAAATCGAGGGTGGAGATGGAAAGAAGATACTGCTGGAATTTGCCGGCGGTGATTTTCCTCCTCTGCTCGCCGCCCACTTGGTCGGTGCAGCCGTCAGAATACAGATACACCAAGTCGCCGGGATGGAGGTCGAGCTGCGTGCGCTTGAAATCGTCGGTCTTCACGTACCTGCCGATGGGCATGTGGTCGCCCTTTGTAACCGACAGCTCGCCGTCGTGCACTACCACGGCAGGACGTCCCGCACCGGCGAAATACGCCTCTTTGCTCTGCGTATTGTAGATGACAACAGCCACATCCATGCCGTCGTTGATTTGTTTGCCAGCTTCGTCCACGCCAAACGCTGAAATAACCTTGTCGCGCAGACGGTTGAGAAGGGTGTCGGGCATAAAATCGAAGTTGGGAGCGTCTATCACCTGATACAAAAACGATATGCCCATGCTCGCCAAAATCGCGCCCGGAACGCCATGACCCGTGCAGTCGCCAAGCACGGCAATATTGTAGATGCCCATGGTCTGGCTAACGTAAAAATCGCCGCCCACGATGTCCTTGGGGCGATATATCGTAAAACTACCCGAAAACCATCCCTCCTTGGGCGCGTGTGCAAGTAGCATCGACTTCTGGAGGCGGCTCGCATAGCTTATGGAATCAGTAATATGGTTATAGGCGAGGGTGAGCGACTTGTTGAGATCCTGCATGCACTCGTTCTGCATCATAATCTCCTCCTTCTGCTCAAAAGATTCCACCATCATGTTGGAAATCTGCCCAAACTCGTTGCTCTCCTTCGTCAATGGCAATACTGGCGTGATTTGCCCTGTCTTGAACGACTTGCTTACCTTGCGCAAGGGGCGCGTGATTTTTCTATTGACGTACAGCAGCACCAACACAAGAATAAGCAGCATCTCCACGCTGATAAAATTGAACACCCTCGCAAACTGGCTGAGCTGTCCCGCCGCCGGGTCGGGATACATGAAACAGAGATATGCCGACACAGCACCCTTGCAGGTGCGCATGGTGCTTTCCAAATAATCAACATCCTTGAGTCCGGCGATGAAGGCGTTCTTTTCGCCCTCGTCGGTAAACATCGCGGCGTCGATGTTGCCGAGCGACTTGCAATGCTCCTTGATGTCGTTCTGCGTAACCTCCCTTACAAGCATAATGAAGCCGGATGGCTGTTCCTTACGGGTGTATTCGTCGTCGGTGGGCACGATGCCGGAGCCGACATAATTGATGAGCCGTCCGTCGATATTCTCGGTGAAGGTGTTTCGTCCGGAGTGTAGTAAATAATTGACAAGCGGCTCGCCCTCAAACGAATAGAGCGGTTCGGGCAGTTCTTTTATCTTCTTGTCGTAGATTTTTTTGCCTTCGGCGTCAAACACCGCAACACACGCCGCCTCGTAGGTCTCGGGCATGTAGCCGATGCACTTGTCTATGGTGGGGATGTCGGACTTCTGCACGGCGTAATAGAGGTCGTCCCATGCGGAATTGTCTTTTATGGGCTGCAACACTTTTTCGGTGCCCGCGCCAAGAAGCCTCAGCACAAATTCGCCGCGCTCCTTCTTGGCGGCTTCCGCCTGCTTGCGCAGCTGCGCCGACTGATAAAAATAATATCCGCCAAGGCACAGCGACATCACGACGATGCCTGCCATCGCCACCCAAAATACGCCTGTCTGTACCGATTTTATTTTCATGCTGCCAATTTGGATTGTTACGTCAAAAATTTACACCAACAAAAAACATACCGCCAGTTTTTTTTGACTTCGCAAATATAAAACATTTTACGGATAAAACAAAAACGGTTTTGGCATTTTCGTAAAGAAATATACCAAAACCGTTTTTCTCTTTCAATGAAGAAAACGTCCGTTAAAAAATCATCATTACTCCTGTTTTCAGCTCTTTATCAGTAAACTTTACAATTACATCAAAAGAGTAAGTGCCTGATTTTTCAGGGAGTTGTGTAAAATCAAGATAAAACTCATACTTATAAAACTGAACATTTTTATTTGAAATTTCAGCAGCATTTATGGTAATAACATCATACGAGTAAAAATAATATTTGTCTAATGTCTGCTGGTTGGTTTCAATATCTCCAAAATATTTATATCCACTTTTGATATAATTAATAGGAGAATTTCCTCTGAAATTTATAATGTCGGACACAGAACAGCCAGCCTTGTGTTTTTCGTCAAAATCTTCATGGCAAATGACTTCAATTCCCACAATTTCGTTTACTACAACTATTTCGCTGAACCTTGGCACATGACGATATATTGTCTGCGGATATGCCGTATCACCAATTTGTGATGCATATTCACTGTACACTCTACTATTTTCTGTAACCCATT
Source organism: Bacteroidales bacterium (assembly GCA_017964465.1). GTDB lineage: Bacteria > Bacteroidota > Bacteroidia > Bacteroidales > UBA3824 > UBA3824. The sequence goes on from JAGCRY010000201.1 coordinate 12,926, forward strand.
TGTAATTGTCATAATAGGTATTGCCTCCCAACCAACAACTTACACTTGGTTGGTACTCCAACGTTTCGTCAGGATTTTCAACAATATTCTGACTACAACCCAAAGCGTCAGCATCCAAATACCCCTCAATAAAACCAGTTGCAAGCGATATTATTCCTTGTTCTTGTTCGGTTTCAACTGTGTAGTCCAATAACGGGTGCGACTCCTTTTCACATGAACAGAAAACGCAAACTGCAAACAGCAGTACGTAGATTAGTGGTTTCATGATTTAGTCTCCTTATTTCTTTAAAGTTGAAATGGCAAAGATGTAAAAAAAAATAATAACAAACAAAAAAAACTATATATTAAATAAGGTGGATTCGGATTTCAAAGTGACAACCGAACCCACCTCAATTCATTATTTATTGGAAATACCAATTAGCCCCTGATGGCAACGATGCCAGGGAGTTGCTTGCCTTCCATGTATTCGAGCATTGCGCCGCCGCCAGTGGAAACGTAGGAAACCTTGTCGGCGAGGCCGTTCTTGTTGATAGCTGCAACAGAATCGCCACCGCCAATCAACGTGAACGCGCCGTTTGCGGTAGCCTTAGCAACAGCCTGAGCGATTGCGGAAGTACCTTTTGCAAACTTCTCAAACTCAAATACGCCCATAGGACCGTTCCAGATTACAGTCTTGGAGTTAACGATAACATCCTCAAACTTCTTGATGGACTTCTCGGCGATGTCGAGACCCATCCAGCCGTCGGGAGTGTTGTCCACGTCGGATACGTTGGTGTTTGCGTCCTTGTCGAACTTGTCAGCATTAACAGCGTCAACAGGCAAGAATACATTCACGCCCTTAGCCTTGGCCTTGTCGAGGATTTCCTTGGCGAGGTCGAGCTTGTCTTCCTCACAGAGCGAGTTGCCAATCTTTCCGCCGAGAGCCTTGATGAAGGTGTAGGTCATGCCGCCACCGATGATGAGGTTCTGAACACGGTCGAGAAGGTTTGTGATGACGTTGATTTTGTCGGAAACCTTTGCGCCACCCATGATGGCGGTGAAGGGCTTGCGGGCGTCGTTCAACACCTTGTCCATTGCGTCGAGCTCCTTGTTGATGAGGAAGCCAAACATCTTCTTGTCCTCGGGGAACGAATCAGCAATGACAGCGGTAGAAGCGTGTTTGCGGTGTGCTGTACCGAATGCGTCGTTTACGTAAACTTCAGCGTAGGAAGCGAGTTTCTTGGCGAAATCAGCCTGCTTGGTCTTCATTTCCTTCTTTGCAGCCTCGAAGTTAGGATCGTCTTTCTCGATGCCACGGGGCTTGCCTTCTTCCTCAGCGTAGTAGCGGAGATTCTGGAGAAGGAGGATCTGACCAGCCTTCAAAGCCACAGCCTGAGCGTCGGCATTTGCGCAGTCCTCTGCAAACTGGATTGTAGGAACGTTAAATTCCTTGGTGTACTTCTCGATTGCAGGGATGATCTGCTTGAGAGAGAATTTAGCGTCGCCCTCGTTGGGGTTAACGTTCTTGGGCTTGCCCATGTGCGACATGAGGATAGCGCAGCCGCCGTCCTCGATGATTTTCTTGATTGTGGGCAGTGCGCCACGGATGCGGGTATCGTCAGAAACCTCGCCTGTCTCCTTGTTCAAAGGCACATTGAAGTCCACACGGACTATCACTTTCTTGCCTTTGAAATTGTAATTGTCAATCTTTTGCATGAGATTCAATTATTATTTTTGTGTTTATAAAGCTATGTTCTATATGTCTAACGGCTCTATGCAAAAACCGCTTTGCAAAAATACCAAATTTTGTTGAAATACAACCAATAAAAACATCTTTTTTGAAAAAAATTTGCCAACCGCATAAAAAATTTCGCCATTTAGAAAAAAATGCCTAATTTAGTCGCGGATATTTGCCAATAACAACGATGAAAGCGACACTTAACAACGACAACTCCATTTCGATATGCAACGACTACGTATCATACGATAGCCGCAATGGAGTGTCGCCCAATGTCGCAGTGATGTGCGAGTTCTTTCTGAAGTTCTTCAGCAGTTCGGACAGCATAAGGGTTATTGCAAATCTCCTTGACATAGAGATAGTTGCTGTTGTTCAAAACCCATACGGCAAACATTCAACTTTTTTCAGGGAGCATCATACTCACCGTTTCGACATCCTGATAGTATCCTCCGCGCTAAACAAAATTCAGAATGCAAAGCCGCTCTATTCGCTCAACAACCTCAGCGATGGCAGCCTGAATCTGGAAATCCCGATTTACATAAACGAAGTCTGCGTGGGCTACATCATCGGCGGACCGTTCTACATGTCAACGGATTCGGCAAAAAGCGCATCAGACCCCGTGCCAGTCATCACTCCAGACAAGGTAAAGATGATTGCTCACAAAATCAGTGAAATCGGCAGCAAAATACTCGCCGACTGTTCAAAATACCAACGCTCATCCACAAACTTCCATCATATCAAGATAGACGCGGAGACCGTGGTAAATTTCGGAAACATTTTCATATATGACATAACATCAGACACTTACGTCATCAGCCCCAACATCTGCGACATTTTCGGCTACAGATACGACCAACGATACGGCTTCGCCGACTTCATCAATTCTGTCATCGAAAGCGACAGACAGCGCGTAGTAGATTTTTGTAAGAAATACATCCTGCTCGGTGACAACGACTACCTCATTGAGACCACGATTGAAAGGGGTGACGATAAGGAACTCGTCAACATCGAAATATCGGGCTCAGTCATCAAGGACAAAAACGGAAGGAGCATAAAGACCGTGGGACACGTGAAAGACGTGACCGAACTAAACAACACCCACGACAAACTCTGCCAGGAAATCACAAACAAAAACCGCCTCATCAAAATCATCGGACACGACCTCAAAAACCCTTTCAACGGCATGATTGGATTCAGCGAGCTTCTAAAACTCGACCTCGACCAGAAAAACTACGACGAGGCGGCGGAATATGCCGAAATCATCAAAGAGGCGGCTTCTGAAGGCTACGAACTACTCGTGAACCTTCTCGACTACTCCACATCGCAGTCTGGCGACATGACGGTTGTAAAAAAAGAGTTCGACCTATACAAGACAGTTGATTCCATACTCAGGCTCTCTTCAGCTCAGGCTATGAGAAAAGGCATATCGTTCGAAAACCACGTGGAATACCCGACAATAATATTTTCCGACGAAAATAAGATAAACACCATACTCAGAAACCTGATTTCCAATGCAATAAAGTTTTGTTTCCAGGACGGCATCATAATGATAAACGCTGAAACAAATGGTGACAACATACACATCGCCGTATCCGACACCGGCGAAAACATCCCCTCATCACGCCTCAAAAACATCAATGCAGCCCACGACATTTCTTCCACAAACGGCACGGCATACGAAGCCGGCACAAGCATTGGGCTGAAACTCTGCCACTCATACCTGCACGCATTGGACTCACACCTCATCGCCACAAGCGACGACGGTGTCACAACTTTTGAATTTACGCTGGCTGCAACTAAAAACTGATAACATTCTCTGACGGAATCTTCGCCTCTCCAGAAGCTCCCCCTAAACCCGACAACTTAACGCCCATCACAAGAAAATCGTCTATCTGCTGACGGTCGCCTATCCACTGCTCCATGGTCTTGGTGATGATTTCCTTCTGCTCAGGCATTGGCAAAGTACGGTTGGCGAGTATTAACTCCTTAAAACGCTGCGAATTGAACTTTTCATTTGTTACTCCGCCATACTGATCGAGATAGCCATCGGAGAACATATATATAGAAGTGTTGTCGTCATACATGAAGTCATAGCACGTGAACTCAACCTTCATACCCGGGCGCAACGACCTGCCGCCCACTGAATAGTAATTGGCTTTGAGAACCTTGAGTTTATCACCCTGCACGACATAAATGCTGTTTTTTGCGCCTGCAAACTGAAACCTGTTGAGCCGCGTATCTACAGTGCAAAGACTCATGTCCATCCCCGCCTCCGTACTTGAATCCTCGCTGTCCTGATTGAGAGCAAGAGTGATGCCCGTATGGAGCATTGCGAGAATCTGGTCGGGTTTGAAGACGTGCTTTATATTAACAATCTCATGCAGGAGTGTATTGCCAATCATTGACAAAAACGCGCCCGGCACGCCATGCCCAGTGCAGTCGATTGCTGTGATGACATACTTGCTCTCATAACGGCTAAACCAATAGAAATCACCGCTCACAATGTCCTTGGGCTTGTAATAGATGAACATATTAGGCATCCACCGTTTAATCTTCGACTCCGGCACAAGTATGGAATCCTGAATTTTACGGGCGTAGTTTATGGAATCGGTTATCTGTTCATTCTTTACAAGGATTAGGTTTTTCTGACATTCTATTTCATCCTTCTGTGCCTCAAGTCGCGAATTGATGCGTTTGATTTTCTTGAAAGCAAAATATAAAACCGCCAACAGCACAATCACCAGCACACACGTCAAAACTAATGCTGCCATTACAATCCCCGACACATGTACTCCCTCCTCCGGCGGCTGAGAGTATGCGTCGTGGGTTGTCATCAACAGACAGAAATTCAACGTATTATATATAAATGCAATATTCAAAGTTCAGTGCATAAAATTCACGGTAAATATAGCCAAAATTAAGGAAATGGCGGCGTTTCACAACCGATTTAATGGTAAAATTATGTTAAAAATTATCTACATAATTTTGTCCATGCCAAAGAAAATCAGCACACCATACAAGAAAAACCTCACATACCTCGTCAAACCATAGAGCAAAGTATGTTTGAATGGATATTTGACCATGCCCGCCACCATAGTAGTCGTGGCGAATGGAAGCGGAAAAAGCGCAGCAAGTATGATGATGATGCCACCCCATTTGCGTATGCGCACAAAAAACTCAGCATTTCGGCTCTCAAGCCATCTGCGGAACTTCGGGAACTTCAATGCAATCTTGCCAATCCAATAGGCGTTCATGCCGCCAATGTAGGAAATCGTGCCAAGTATCGTGAGCCACAAAAGAGGCTGTCCGAACTTGTCACTCCACATGATGAACAAATCTGGCGGTATCCATCCCAAAAAAGATTCCGAAATCAGGAACAGCGTCAGCACCCCGGGAGTGTCGTGACTGAAAATATAATCTTTTATAATCTGCTCGAGGTTGAAGAAATGGTTAAGCAAAAGAACCGCACCTACAATCAGCACGATAATAATCAGAAGTTTAACCACAACCTGCCCCATGAACGAGTAGAGTCCCGTCCTCTTGTTCCATTCGTGGCTTATGCGCCACCTCTCCACCATCGAGCGCGTCTTGTTATTGGCCATGTCGTTTTTTTGAAAAAAAGGTTTTGATGCGCAAAATTAAGCAAAAAACACAAACCGCGCAAACCCAACATCAAAAAATCCACAAAAAAACGGCTCACGTTTCCCAACGCAGCCGTTTTTTTACCTAACAATTAAACTAATTACACTACTTATGAGAAGATTTCTTTCAAAAATTATTAACATACTAACTACAATTCACAATCTCTAAAACATAAACACTTGTTTGACTATTATTTTTTGAAAAAAGTGCTATTTTAACAATCAACTATTCTTTCAATTCTTACGCTACAAAATTACATCGACAACGACGTACAAAGGTGGACAAAACGACCGCCGTGGTGGACATTTTCGACAAAACAAGAGCACACGAGCCATCCACCTGAAAAAAAACGAAAAAAAATTTGCATGAACGACAAAGAATCGGTACTTTTGGGGAAAATACATTACCTGCCATGAACACAGTACTACTCATCATCGACCCGCAGAACGACTTCTGCGACGCAAAAGGCTCTCTCTACGTGCCAAACGCAGAAAATGACATAGAAAACCTCGTCAACCTTCTCGACAAGCACGGCGACCAGATAGACGAGATCATAATGACCGCCGACGACCACATCCCGAACGACATCGCGCATCCCGCGTTCTGGGTTGACAAAAACGGAAAACACCCCGAGCCGTTCACCTCAATCTCGCTCCAGGACATCAAGGACGGCAAATACACCGCCACTGCCGAAATTGACCGCGCGACAGCCGTTTCATACATCGAGCAACTGGAAGCAAAAGGCAAGGCCCACACAATCTGGCCTCAGCACTGCATATCAGGCACATGGGGCGCGGACATCTACCCCAAACTACTCGCCAAGATATTCGACTGGATGGAAGGCACAAACAAACGCTATTGCATCGTGCGTAAAGGATGGTTCCCATACACAGAGCATTTCGGAGCATTCGAGGCGGAAGTGACATACCCAATGGAAGACACGACCCTATTCAACGCCCCGCTCGCCCGCGTACTCGACAAATACTCGCAGATTCTCATCGCCGGCGAAGCAAAAAGCCACTGCGTAAACAACACGATTAAGCAAATGAACCACAAAGCCCCAGAACTCGTCTCCAAACTTGTCATACTCGACGACGCGACCTCGCCGGTGAAAGGATGTGAAAACTTCGCCGACGAAACCATAAAACAGGCTAAAGCAATGGGTGCAAAAGTCTCCCAAACCACCACAATATTCAAATAACCAGCCCCCTACACACAAAGATGTGGCTAACAGACATATTCAAACGCAAGGAAGAAGACTCTGCAGAGCGCTCTCTCCGTCGGGTTGCCAAACGACTCAGATACAGCAAATACCAGTTGCAGTATCACTACGACTACCTCACAGGCTACCGCGACTGGAGCAGCCATATATCCAACACACGAAAATTCATCGGTGACTGTGCCCGGAGATGCTTCGGGCGCAGGTCGTGCGTTGTTCTCGGTAGCGGATTCTGTCTTGACGTGCCGGTGCTGGAACTTAGCCGCATGTTTGACAATGTGTTCCTCGTGGACATCCACCACCCACGCCGAATAAACCAGAGAATCAAGGAGACCAAAAACGTCCATCTCGTTACCGAAGACATCACTAAAATTGCCACTGAAGCGTTCAACAGCATAAACCATTACAAAGATTTCTCTGTCGATATGCTCATTCATTCGCCATATTACAATTCAGCCAATTACAGCGACACACTCAGCACATTCGACTTCGTGATTTCTGTGAACACACTGTCATTCCTCGCCGAACCAATAAACGCATACCTCACACGACTAAGGCTCATCGACGACATCGCCGCGACAACCCTACAAACATTCCTCCAACAATACCACATCAACATGCTGCCGAAAGGAAAATCGTGTATCATATCGCCAATCAGCCAGCGTTATTACAACAGCGACGGACTCCAGATGTATGACCACTCAATAGCCTACATCCCCGCCACAGCAATACGAGACCCACAGTCGTGGACATGGAACTACTCCAACGACCACACCGGACGCATCGAATACGGAGTGAAAGCATGGGAATACTGAAAAAAAACATTCACTAAATCATCACAATTTAAATAAAAACAATTATATTTGCGCACGCAAAAAAAACATAGTGAACAAAACCAATCTTAAAAATATGAAAAGACTAACAGCAACAATAATGGCAGCCTGCCTCATCGCCGTCATAGCAAGTTGCGGCGGCTCTGGCAACACAAACGCCACTGGCAACACCAACAATGGCGACATGGAGATTGAATACAACGGCACGCAGACAACCACGCCGATAGACCTCGAAGCATACGGACTCGACCAAGACTTTCTCGAGCGCTACCGCAAAAAGAACATTGCGGACTTTGGCGACCTCATACAGAGTTTTCCGTCGCCGGTTGAAGTATCGTCCATCATCCAGGACATGAAAGTGCCATACAGCGAAAGCCTGTTGCTCGACGCCTCAAAGTGTGACAACTTTGAAACATCGTTCAAGAAATCGCTGGGACTTGGAGTGTTCTGCGCCGACCTCGGTTACCTCAACGTTTATAACAAGACCGGCGACGTGTTGAACTACCTCGTGGCAATCAGGAAACTCACCGATGCCCTCAAACTCGCACAATTCTTCGACTTCCCGACCCTCAAGCGCATCGCCACGAACAACAACAACCTCGACTCCTTGCTCATTCTCTCCACGATGAGCTACTACAACATGGATAAGCACCTCCGCGACAACAACCGCGCAGAAGTGAGCGCAATGATGGTTACGGGCGTATGGACTGAGAGCCTCTATCTCGCCTCTCAGGTTTACAAGAAAAAGGAAAACAAACGTATGCGCGACCACATCGCCAGCCAGAAAAACATCCTCGACGACCTCATGGCAGTTCTCGTACACTACATGGGAGAAAATCCTGACCATGTTAAACTCGTCTCCGCATTCAAGGAACTCGCCAAAGCATACGAACCTGTCACGATTGAAAACATCGAAGGAGAAGACAAAGTCGAAATGGTCAACGGACAAGCTGTAACAACACAAGGCTCCCACACCGTCATCACAGTCTCCGACGAACAGATGACACAAATCATAAAAGCCGTAGAAACACTCAGAAAGAAAATTACAGAAGCATTGTAATAACGCATAATCAATGCATAATAAAAAATGCATAATTCATAATTGCCATCCGTCAAAAGCCTGACATCGCATTATGAATTATGCATTTTATATAAGTGATTGCAGGAATCCCGCCACGCCGCCAAGTGCTGCGCCGACTGCAATAAGTTTCCATTCGTCCTCTTGGAAGGCAGGGCGGAGGAAATCAATGAATTTTTTTGGCGGCAATTCTGCCATTTTCTCCCCAATGGTATTGCGAATGTCCAATGCCGTCTCCGTATAAGGATAGATGACACCGATATAGAGCGGGAGTTCGTTCATGATATTAAAAACCGCAACAGACTTCAATTCGGAGATTTTTTGGTTTGTCAATGCTAACTTAACGAGCGTTGGCATCGAGCGCACGACCTCATCAACAGCCTTTGAAACTTCCTCCTCCATAATCTGCCGAGTGAGATGGCAGTCAGGCGAGCGGAATATATAGTCAAAAAGCTTTTCGGGTGTAAGTATACGCGACGAGATGATGTCGGCATATTTGAAACTTTCAGCACGCTGATTCCTCAAAAACAATCCCCACAGCGTAAACGGTCCTATCTTCTTAGGTTCAGCAGGCTCGAATATCATCCTGATAGCCAGGACGTTGGTAATATAACCTATAAAAATGCCATACGCCACGAACATCAACCAATGGCTTGTGTACATACACGTCAATATCTGCCCCAAACCAAACAGAAATCCGAGCCATGCTCCCGACGTCTCAATAAAACGGAACTGCTTGCCGCCAAGATCGAGAAAAATTTTGTTTATCAGTGACTTATCCTCCTTCAAGGCTTCCACGGCAATGGCTTTGAGGTCGAGGATGTCCGTGATGTTTTCCTTTATGCGCTTCATTGAATTGCCGACTACTTCAGGCAACACTTTAGCCACAGCAGCCTCCACATGAGGCTTTACACCACGCCCCACCGCCGTTGACGCCACCGGCACACGTGTGGTCATAACAGAATCCGTGATACGCTGCGCCATCGCGAGAAAATTGTCTGTGGCAATCCTGATAATTTCATCCACATCAAGCCGAGCAAAAACAGCCTTTGGCTGAAAAAGGTCGCGCGTCAACAAATCCACCGACTTTTCAGCCATTTTTGTCGCCTTTGACGGTATGATGCCCTGCCACCCAAAAAAAGGTCTTATCCCTTTGAAGTCAAGAGGATAGAACGTCATCTTGATGGCGATGACATTGGTAACGTACCCTATCACGGCACTTATCAATGGTATCAATATATAGGCGTAAGTGTCCATTAATGATGTATGATAATTATCGCTGGCAAAAGTAAACAAAAAAATCCGTTTTTCCTTATTCAACCCGTGAAAAAATACCTCTCCGTATTTCTCGTAATAGCCATAACAAAATCTCTTATGCCTAATAACAAAAACTCGTACTAATAATTTTTCCACATTACGAACAATCGGTATTGCATACAAAAACACCATATCATAACTTTGCATTGTAAAAAAAACAAAAAATTATGTGCGGATTTGTAGCAATACTGAATATATGCGACGGAATGTCGGCTAAGATGCGCGAAAAGGCGTTGCTGATGTCGTCGAAAATTAGACACCGCGGTCCGGATTGGAGCGGAGTATATAGTAGCAAACGTTGTGTGCTGGCTCACGAAAGGCTCGCTATCGTTGACCCGCTTTCGGGTGGTCAGCCCCTTTATACCAAAGACAAAAAGGTGGCGCTGGCTGTCAACGGCGAAATATACAATCATCAACAGATACGCGAACGTCTCAAAGGCAAATACGAGTTTCAAACCGGCTCAGACTGCGAGGTGATTCTTGCCCTTTACAGAGAAAAGGGTATCAATTTTATCGAAGACCTCAACGGTATTTTTGCTTTCTGCCTTTACGACGAGGAAAACGACACTTTCC
>JAGCRY010000202.1 GCA_017964465.1 Bacteroidales bacterium
CTTTTCGCGTGAAATACCCTCGCGAGACATCAGTTTTGCGATGCGGTTTTCGTCCGATGCGCAGATGAAGATGTTGATGTGGTTGGGATAATCCCTAAAAATATAGAATGCGCTCTGACCTGCCACAATGCAGGATTCGTTTCGTGCGATGCGGTTGAGGATTTCCTGCTGCTTGTCGGTGAGAGAGTGAGTGGTGGTCTCGTTGCGATCACTGGATTTGCCGATGTTGGATTTTATGAGGTCACGGATGTTTTTCCACCACGTGTTTTTATGGTCGTTGTTTACCTTCTCCACAATGTCGGAATCGGCATCGTATTTAGTTGCAAGTGCTTCAATGATAGCGTAATCGAAATAGTTGATGCGGAGTTTTTCTGCGAGAAGCCTGCCCACAACACGCCCTCCCGCGCCAAGTTCGCGACCGATAGTTACTACAAAAGTTTCATTTTTAGCGAACTCTGGCGCAGTCGCATCCTGTTGCTTGTTCAAATGTTGGGCAGCTTCTGTCGTGGATATGATGATAGGCACGTTGACAATACGGGCATACTCTACGCCGGCGTCCTCCATATCGACGTCACCGCCTTCGTACAGCCACGTAACGCGCACGTCGTTGCCCATACAATAAATGTCTTCGAGGCGAAGGAGAATTTCAAGGATTTGTTTGGCTGTTGCAGAGTTGTAATAAGTCATATTGAAGACAAATTCCGTCCTCGGCAGCGGATTGTGCTTGTATTCGTCGAGCCAATCCAAAATCGGTCTGAAAAACAAAACCGAACTTTCCGGCAGCGACCGCCCCGATATTTCAAAAACATTGTTTTCCCTGTCCAATATCACGGTAGGTGTATCGTCTTCGCCTTGTATTCTGAATGTTTTCATAGTTCTAATTGTCTTTTCATTTCACAATATTTGGTATAGTATATCAAAGACGCAAAAAACATACCATAGTTTACGCCTTTTTTCCCGCGATTTTTCGTATATTTGCAAGCGGATTTTATTTGAAATGACATGAAAAAGATTTTTACAATAATTGCCGTTTCTGCAATGATGGCGTTTGTGGCGTGTAAAAGCACGCCGACAGCGAGTGTTGATTCTTCATACATGATGGCACAGGGGCATGCGCAAGGCACAACCTGGCACATCACGTACAAGAGTTTCAATGGAGAAGACCTGACTCCTAAGTTCGATTCAATTTTGAAAGCGTTTGACTTTTCGATTTCGACATACAATAAGGAGTCGCTCATAACCAAAATCAACAACAACGAGGACATCGCGCCCGACGCAATCATCACGGAGGTTTTCATGCAGTCGCAGAGAATTTATGAAATGACCGACGGACTTTTTGACCCGACATGCCGTCCTCTTGTCAATGCGTGGGGCTTTGGAAAGCATACAGACCTCCGCAAACCATCGCAGGAGGAGTTGGATTCAATCTTGAAGTTTGTGGGCATGGACAAAGTTCACATCGAGAATAACCGCATTAAGAAAGATGATCCGCGCCTGACGCTAAATTTCAATGCAAACGCGCAGGGCTACAGCGTGGATTTGATTTGTGACTATTTGAAGGCGCAGGGTTACACAGATTATCTTGTGGAAATTGGCGGTGAGACACGTGCCATTGGCGTCAATCCATACGGAGACAAATGGCGCATCGCCATTGATAGTCCAATAGACGGTTCCACGGAGGCAAACCGCGAGTATAATACTGTGGTTCATGTCTCAGGGAAGTCTTTATGCACTTCGGGTGATTACCGCAATTTCTTCAAGTCTGGAGAAAAAAAATACAGCCATGAACTCAATCCCAAGACCGGCTACCCGAAGGATGACAGTCTGTTGTCGGTTTCGATACTAACAGAAAAAGCGATTGACGGGGATGCACTCGCAACCGCTGTGATGGTGATGGGTTTGGAGCGTGGATTCCATTTTCTCGATTCGCTGCCAAACGTGGAAGGCTATTTTATATATGGTACAAGTGTTGGCGGATTTGAGGTAATGAAGACAAAAGGTTTTTAACTCATTACATATCAATGATATAAAATGACAGAACTCTCACAACAAAATATAAATAACAAACGCCCCGTGCGGATTTCATGGACAGTGAAGCCCCAGGACATGTCGCTCATTGAGTGGCAGAGGGCTTTGCGTCGGCAGGTCGCGCAGGAGGAAAACATGATATGCAGTGAACCTGATGTCGAGCGTGCTCCTGGTGAATATAATGTCACCAATGTTGCCAAGTCGCAGACCTACAAGGTTGTGTATCGCGGCGAGGACTGTGGGTGGAATTATTGTTCGTGCATGGATTTCAAGACCTCGCACCTCGGCACGTGCAAGCATCTTGAGAGGGTCAAGATTTGGATTGATGAAAACCAAAAACCAATTTATACCGAACTGCCGCCTTATACGTCTGTGTTTCTGTCATATACTGAGGGACGACAAGTTAAAATCCGGGTCGGAAGTTATTGTCGGAAGGAGTTTTTGAAATTGGCAGAAAGGTATTTTGATGAGGACGGTGTGATGTTGCCACGACTTTTGGACGAGTTTGATGTTATGATACTCGAAGGGCGGCGGCTTGACCCTTCGTTCAGGTTTTATCAGGATGCCATTGACTATATCATCGAACTGCGTGAAAGGAAGTACCGCGAGGAGATTGTGAAGGGTTACACGGATGAAAAACTCGACTCACTTCTCGCCACAAAATTGTATCCGTACCAAAAGGAAGGCGTAAAGTTTGCATTCCTTAACGGACGCTCTATCATTGCTGATGAGATGGGTCTCGGCAAGACCGTGCAGGCGATTGCAACGGCAGAAATGTTACGCAATTCAAGTCTTGCAGAGAGTGTGCTTGTAGTGTGCCCTACATCACTCAAATATCAGTGGCAGAGGGAAATAGAAAGGTTTGTGCCTGGAGTTACGACTCTTGTAATTGAAGGTACGCCCGATAAGCGCAAGGAACAATACCAATCTTCCGCAACATATAAGATTGTTTCCTACCATTGCGTCGCCAAGGACATCAAGTTGATGGGTAAAATCAGGTCTGATGTGTTGATTATGGACGAAATACAACGCCTAAAAAACTGGAACACACAGATTTCGAGGTCTGCACGGCTTGTCCAGTCGGATTATGCCGTCATACTTTCCGGCACGCCTTTGGAAAATCGCCTGGAAGAACTCTATACTGTCATGGAGTTTGCGGACAGTTATTTATTGAGTCCGTTCTGGCAGTTCAAAGCGGATTGCATACTGTCGGATGCAAGCGGTAAAGTCGTTGGTTATCAAAATCTTAACAAGATTGGCGAAAAAATTCGCAACCGTCTTATCCGCCGTACAAAAAAACAGGTCGCTTTACAGATGCCTCGTCGAATGGATAAGAACCTGCTTGTCGCCATGACGGATAAACAGTTGGAGATGCATGATGAGTTTAAGGCTCATGTCGCACAGCTTGTCCTCAGATGGCGACGTATGCACTTCCTGTCCGAAAAAGACCGTCAAAAACTTCTCATTCTACTTTCGCAGATGCGCATGGTTTGTGATTCCACGTTCATCATTGACCAGGAGTCGCGCCATGATACAAAGGTCGAGGAAACCATTAATATACTTCAACCATTTCTTGAAGAGGGTGACGAGAAGGCTGTAGTTTTCAGTCAGTGGGAGCGCATGACGCGTTTGATTGCTGCCGAACTTGACAAACTTGAGATTGGTTATGTATATCTTCATGGCGGAATTGCTTCGTCCAAGCGTAAAGATATCATCGCCAAATTCAATGACGATCCGAGTTGTCGTGTGTTTCTATCGACGGATGCGGGCAGTACGGGTCTGAATTTGCAGATTGCATCGATGATTATCAACCTCGATTTGCCATGGAATCCAGCGGTTTTGGAACAGCGAATAGCCCGCATTTATCGTCTCGGTCAGGATCGCAACGTCCAAGTTATCAACCTTATAAGTCGTGAAACGATTGAGGAAGATATGTTGGGTAAGTTGAAATTCAAGTCGGCGATGTTTGAAGGAGTCCTCGACAATGGCGAAGACACAATTTATTTCGGTGACAAATCCAATTTTGAAATGATGATGGATTCACTCGCGGATACAATGGAAGAACCGTCACGTAAGAAGTTATCTCCACAAATGGATTCTTCACCGCAAAAGGATTCGTCTCCAAAAAAAGATTCTTCGCCGCATATAGTTCCATCACCACAAAGCGATTCAACACCACAAAACGGCTCGTCTCCACAAAAAGATATGTCGCCGCAGGATTTAGTTGCGCAGGGTATTTCGTTTTTCAGCGGTTTGGCAAAGACCTTGCAGTCACCCGAAGCCACTCAAAAACTTGTGGATTCCATTGTGGAGACTGACGCCAAGACTGGACAGTCGCATCTGAAAATCCCAGTGCCTGACAAGGAGACCGTCAGCACCTTGCTCGGTGCTATTGGAAAATTGTTTGAAAAATAAATTTTCATCCTTTGTCTGCTCCTGCAACTATTCAACCGATTGTCAAACCTTATTAATATACACAAAGCCATGTTACCAAAAACAAAAGTAGGACTTATTTTCGCAGCAGGAATGTTGCTCACCTTTGGCGGAATGGTTGCCGCCCTCGCTTACGCCAACAAGATTCTTGGCAACAAGCCCGCACCCGACCCAACACCCGATTCCGGCAGCGGACCCGTCAATGCTGAAGAGCCTGAGAATGTCAAGGACGAGACAGTGAATGAGTAAACAAAAAGCCCCAACTCAATAAGATTTGCAGTTGGGGCTTTTTGTTTATGGTGTGTATGAAAATCCCTTTTACCTCTCCTTATTCTTCTCCAACAATGCCTTCATCTGCATTGCGAGTTCTTGTGCCTTTTCGCCGGCTTTTTCGGCGAAGTCGTGGGCGGTGGAGGCGTAGATGATGCCACGGGAGGAGTTGACGAGGAGGCCGCAGGAGGCGTTCATACCAAATGTTGCAACGTCTTCAAGGCTGCCGCCTTGTGCGCCAACGCCGGGGACGAGGAGGAAGTTGTCGGGGGCTATCTTGCGGATTTGTTGGAACTTGTACGCCTGTGTCGCGCCGCAGACAAACATTATTTGGTCGGTGTTGCCCCAACGCTGACCAAATTTCAAGGTCTTTTCAAAGATGTATTCGCCGGTTTCCTTCTCTTGGATGATTTGATAGTCGGTGGCGGATGGGTTGGAGGTCAGGGCGAGGATTATTGCCCATTTGTCCTTGTATTCGAGGAACGGCGTTACCGAATCCTTGCCCATATAAGGCGAGAGTGTTACCGCGTCAAAGGGCATTTGGTCGAAGAAAGTCTTTGCGTACATCTTGCAGGTGTTGCCGATGTCGCCGCGTTTGCAGTCGGCGATGAGGAATATGCCCGGATAGGTTTTCTTGATGTATTCGGCGGTCTTTTGGAGCGATGTCCAACCTTTGGCGCCCAACGATTCGTAAAAGGCGGTGTTGGGCTTGTATGAAACGGCGTATTCCTGCGTGGCGTCGATTATCGCCTTGTTGAAGGCAAATATCGGGTCGTCCTCTTTGAGCAAAAATTCGGGTATCTTGGTGATGTCGGTGTCAAGACCAACGCAAAGAAACGAGTTCTTCTTCTGAATCTTGTTGTATATGTCGCGGTAGTTCATAGTCGTCAATAAAACAAAAATTAATAAAAATGTTGGTTTCCCGCCTTGCGGCGGGGCTTTCCTTAAACGAAAATTAAAACGAATTTGAACGAATTAAAACGAATTACTGTAATAAGTAATTCGTTTTAATTCAATGTAATTCGTTTTAATTCGTGTTTATAAAAAACTACATTCCGCTTGCTTTGAGGCGTTCTGCGTTTTCGGCGATTTGGAGTTTTTCGATGAGTTCGTCGATTTCGCCGTCCATCACTATCGGCAGGTTGTAGAGCGTGAGGTTGATGCGGTGGTCGGTAACACGCGACTGTGGATAGTTGTAGGTGCGGATTTTGGCGGAACGGTCGCCGGTGGAAACCATCGTCTTGCGCTGCGAACCCACTTTGTCCAAGTATTTTTGGTACTCGATGGCGTAGAGGCGCGAGCGGAGTTCCTTCATCGCTTTTTCGAGGTTTTTGATTTGCGACTTTTCGTCCTGACACGTTACCACCAAGCCTGTGGGGATGTGCGTGAGGCGGATTGCGGAATATGTGGTGTTGACGCTCTGACCACCGGGACCCGACGAACAGTAGGTGTCTTTGCGGATGTCGGATTCCTTCAATTCGATGTCAAATTCGCCTGCTTCGGGCAATACCACTACCGACGACGCCGATGTGTGGATGCGTCCCTGTGTCTCGGTCTGTGGCACGCGCTGCACGCGGTGTACGCCCGATTCGTATTTCAGGATGCCGTAAACGCCTTCTGTGTTGGACGATACGGTGAATACAATTTCCTTATAACCGCCCATTGTGCCTTCGGTGGCGCGGGTGATTTCGATTTTCCAACGGCGTTTTTCGCAGTATTTGGAGTACATACGGAAGAGGTCGCCGGCAAATATAGCCGCTTCGTCGCCGCCTGTGCCGCCACGGATTTCCACGATTGCGTTTTTGTCGTCCTCGGGGTCTTTGGGCAGGAGCATCAGTTTAATCTCCTCCTCGCGGGCGGGGAGGGCGTTGACGAGGCTGTCGAGTTCTTCTTTCGCCATTTCGCGCATTTCCTCGTCCTTCTCGTCGCGGAGGATGGCCTTTGCGTCCTCAATGTTGGCGAGCATTGTCTTGTATTCTTCGTATGTCTTCATTAGCGGCTCCAAGTCCTTGAACTCCTTGTTGAGCGCGACGTAGCGTTTCATATCCGCCATCGCGTCGGGGGAGTTGACCTGCGCCGAAACTTCGTCAAATCGTTGCTTAACGCCTTCAAGTTTTGTAAGTATAAGATTTTCTGC
>JAGCRY010000203.1 GCA_017964465.1 Bacteroidales bacterium
TCCCGCCGCCGTGGTCTATTTCCTCTCGTGCGAAAAGACTAAGGAAGGGTATCTCGCCATTGCGCAGGCGTATTTTGTGATTACAAATATTTATATGACTTTTTTCAGGGCAGAATACGGATTTGTAACGCCAACTGTTGGAATTTCGCTCCTGTATGCACTGCCAGGCATAGTCATTGGCATACTTTTGGGTCAAAAGGTCTTCAACCGCATCAATCAACAGACACTCAAAAAAGTGATATATTTTTATATGATTGTTGCGGGCGTTGTCCAGATTGTGGGATGAAATCCTTATTCCTCCATCTCCTTCACCGCTTCTGCGCCAACTGCAACGCCGTTGGCATAGAATCCATCTCCATTCGACAGCCTTACAATCGTGTAAGTCTTTTGCGGATTGTGAGATACGGAAGTTGATTGCAACGTCAAGATGCCCGATTCGGTGATGAATTTGTCGCCGACTGCGATTTGCGCCACGCCATCAAAACACTTATAATTGGCGGATTTGACGGGATTCATCGACGCCCAGCCGTGAGCGGTGAGGAAAGGATGGTCGTCGGTGGCGGTGATTGTTGAGCCGTTGTCAAAGGTGTATGTAACGAGGTTGCAGTGATTGACGGCGGCGGTCTCCTGCACTGTGGCGGGTTCCTGGGTGTTGGTCAGGGAGTTGAAACTCATCACACGGTCGCCCTCGTGGATGTCCTCGATGTTTTTGGAAGTGCGGTCGGCGAGCAACACCTTTGTGCCTGCCGCAAAGCAATGTACGTCCAATCCGTCGAAATAAATCTCCGAAATTGCAGTGTCGTCCCACTTGTCGCCCTTATAGACGTCCACAATTTCAAACTTCATCGTCCATTCCTTGTTGGCGTCGGTAACTGGGTCAATCACAAACGATTGTACGCAGCGGCAGTCTTCGAGGTTGAGGATGGCGACGGGTTTGCCCTTGATGTAGAGTTTGAGTTTCTTGACACGCGAATTGTTTTTCCACGCCGACTGGCTTTTGTTGTAGCCGGTTACGATTTTGATGGTGGTGATGCGTGGATTTTTAGCCTTGAATGTGTATTCCACCCATTCTCCAATGCCATAGCCTTTTACGCCCTCCACCCACGGGGTGTTGGTTTTGAAGTCGTGGAGGTTTTTCTCGTTGTAATTGTTGGCACCCTGACTTGCGAGACGGCTCGACGCGGTGATTTTGATGGGGCCGCCGTCGCCGCAATACCACGAGCAACCCTCGCCAACAGGGTCAAAATAACCGCCTGACATCTCATAAAGGCCGAGTTTGTTCACATATTCCCAATCTGCATCGGTCATATCCGCACAGTGTTCTTCAAAATATTTCTCCGCCTTGGCAAAATTGGCAGCACCCTCGTCGGTGTAACAAATGGTGTATCCATCTTCATCTTTCGTCGGCGAAAGTTCCTTGATTACCTGCGCCTCGGCTGTGCTTGTAGCCGCAAGGAGCGCAATAAGATAGATTAGTTTTTTCATAGCGTTAAATGTATTTTTTTGATAATAACGACAAAAACTCAAAAAAATTGCCTACCTTTGGGGCGTTAACACTAATCCCGGATTATTATGAAAAGGACGCTTTTAATTATAATGACAATAATGCTGTCGGCTCTCAACCTCGTCGCCCAAAACGACGTGAAGACCAACATCGACAGCGTTACGGTGTATGTAAGCGGCGCAATCGTAAACCGCAGCGCAAAAATCACCGTCAAAAATGGTACTACCACCTATCTCTTGACCGACCTTTCGAGCGAACTCGACAAAAAGTCTGTCCGCGTCGGTATTGACAATCAGAATGTTACGATTGTATCTGTAAATCATCGCCTCGACACCAAGGAAGACGCGGAGAAGAAAAAACTCCGTTATGCCGCCGACCGCCGCAAGGAAGTAATCAAGGATTCCGTTACTATCCTCAATGCCAAACTCGACGTCATCGAGGAGGAGCGCAATCTCATCGTCAGCAACAACAAAATCGCCGGTCAAAACGGCCTCACCGCCGAGCAACTCGACAAGATGGCGCAATATTTCCGCCGCGAACTCTCCAACCTTGAAACAGAGAGAATCAAGATTGAAAAACTCATCAAAAAATACTCCGACGAGTACAAGCGCATTGTTCAAAACGCCAACAACACCGCCAAGGAAATCTCCACGATGGTCTCCACGGTGGAATTGGTGTTGAAATCTGACCGTGAAATCAACAATGTAAACCTCACCCTCAATTACCTTGTGCCAACTGCATCGTGGACGCCATTTTATGAGGTGAGGGCTACTGAAACATCCGCCCTCCGTCTCGGCTACAACGCCCGCGTCCGTCAGTCGTCCAAGGAAGATTGGAACAATGTGAAACTCACTCTCTCCACCGGCAATCCGTCCGTCAGCAATACAAGACCCGAATTTTTCACGATGTACCTCCCGCCGCAAAGACGCTATACAAAGCCATCCGGCGTTTCCGGCAAAAATTTCGCTTACGGACACGTCGTGGACGAAAACGGCGACGATATGATTGGATGCTCCATTTTGGAAACCGGCACTACCAACGGCACAATTGCTGATATTAACGGTCAATTCAAATTGCAGACCAAATCGCCAAACGCCAATTTGACGTTCTCTATGGTCGGTTATGAATCGCAGACCATTCGCAGCGGTGAAAATATGTTTGTGATTTTGAAAGAGGATTCTCAACAACTCAATGAAGTTGTCGTCGTAGGCTACGGCACACAAAGAAAAACCCAACTAACTGGTAGCGTCTCAGGCAGAGGCAGAGGCAAGAATGCGGCTCGCCAGATGAGCGCAGATGAGGCTGACGAGGTTGCAGAAGTGGAAATCCAAGATGATTTTATGAGGTCCAATTACTATGCCGAACCCGAAAAATCAA
>JAGCRY010000204.1 GCA_017964465.1 Bacteroidales bacterium
GAATATGGTTTGCCGGTCTGTATGCACACCTCCAACGCCTTTATAATACGTGTGTGGTTGTGGAGGTCGCAGATGTCGTAATATTTTGGGTCAAGGATTTTCAACTGCGCTTTCAACGGCTCAATGCCCTCGGTTTCAAAACGTTGCCAAAGTTCAGCACGGAGTTTTTCGTCGGGGTCGGGCGAGTAGTCGATGCCGTTGCACACAGCGTCAATATAAAGCATTGACCCTCCGCACATTACGGCGACATCCTTGCGACGGAAAATGTCGTTTTGCAAAATATCCAAAACTTCCTGTTCGTATTTATAAACATTGTAATACTCTGTTACAGAATGAGTTTGAATAAGATGATGCTTCACTTTCTGCAAAGTCTCTGCATCCGGCACGGCAGTACCAATGCGCATTTCCTTGAATATCTGCCTTGAATCCGCCGAAACGATTTCAGTATCAAAGTGTTGCGCAATCTTCACCGCCATATCGGTCTTGCCCGAAGCGGTAGGTCCAAGTATTATGATGAGTCGCTTTTTCATGATGGTTTACGCCACAAAACTACTGATATTTGGCGAGTTGTCCAAAAATAACTCGCCAAATCTGTACTTTATGTGATAGATTTGGCGAGTTATAATTTTTTTTTCATATCCCGCCAAAAATCATTACCTTTGCAAAAAATTATACTGTACCAAAGTGAAAATCGCGATTATTGACTACAAGGCCGGCAACATCAAGAGTGTGGAGGCGGCTTTGCAACGGCTTGGTTGTCAGACTGTTTTGACTAAGAGCCACGACATAATAAAATCCGCCGACAAGGTGATTTTTCCGGGCGTGGGCAATGCGGGCGCGGCGATGGAGGCGTTGAGGGCTGAAAAACTCGACGCTCTGATACCTACGCTCAGGCAGCCCGTGCTTGGCATCTGCCTTGGGATGCAACTGATGTGCCGACACTCCGAGGAGGAGGACACCGACGCATTGGGAATTTTTGACGTCGATGTGGTGAAATTCGTCCCAAAAAACGGCGAAAAAATCCCGCAGATGGGTTGGAACCAAATTTTTGGGCTGAGGACGCCGCTGTATGACGGCGTAGGCGAAAATAGTTTCGTGTATTTCGTGCATAGTTATATGGTGCCGGTGTTTGATGGCACGGCGGCTACGTGCGACTATACGGTGCAATTCTCGGCGTCGATTGCAAAAAACAATTTTTACGGCACACAGTTCCACCCCGAAAAGAGCGGCGTTGTGGGTCACAAAATCCTTGAAAACTTCTTGAAAATATGATAGTAATACCGGCAATAGACATTATCAGCGGGCGTTGCGTGAGATTGGAGCAAGGCAAGTACGAAAATGTGAAAAAATACGACCTCGACCCCAAAAAAGTGGCTGAGGAATATCAGGAGGCGGGATTGACGCACCTGCATTTGGTGGATCTTGACGGCGCGAAGGCGGGCAAGCTCGTCAACACGTCAGTCCTCTACGAAGTGGCGCAGGCTACCTCGCTGCAAATCGACTGCGGCGGCGGCATCAAGACCCTCGGCGATGTTGAGATGCTCTTTTCCGTGGGCGCATACGCCGTAAACCTCGGCAGCGCGGCGGTCAAGAATCCTGCACTGTTGGAGAGTTGCCTCGCGAAATACGGTGCGGACAAGGTGATACTTTCCGCCGACGTGATGGGCGAAATGGTGAAAATTCGCGGTTGGCAGGACGATGCGGGCGTGAGCATCTACGAACTCATCGACAAATTCTTGCCCGCCGGTCTGAGTCGTGTGTGTGTAACCGCCATCAAGTGCGACGGAATGTTGCAAGGTCCTGATTTTGCGCTTTATAAAGGATTGATGGAGCGTTATCCTTCGCTCAAATTCACTGCGAGCGGCGGCGTGTCGTCCATCACCGACCTCGAACGTCTGCGCGATATGGACGTTCATTCGGTGATTGTGGGCAAGGCGATTTACGAAAAGCGCGTTACAATCTCCCAATTGGCTAACCTAACATCTGAATAAAAATGTTGGCAAAAAGAATCATTGCGTGTCTCGACGTCAAGGACGGACAGACGGTGAAAGGCGTTAGTTTTGAGAACCTTAGGTACGCCGGCGACCCCGTGGAACTCGGCAAGGCGTATTCGGAGCAAGGTGTTGATGAACTCGTCTATCTCGACATCACAGCCACCAACGAGGGCAGAAAACAGATTTATTCGCTTGTGGAATCTGTCGCCAAAAATCTCTCTATTCCGTTCACAATCGGCGGCGGCATTACGAGTGTTGAGGACGCTGAAAATCTTCTGATTCACGGTGCCGACAAGATTTCCGTCAATTCTGCCGCAGTGCGCAACCCGCAGTTGGTGAGCGACTTGGCGTTGAAATTCGGCAAACAGTTTGTCGTCGTGGCCATCGATGCCAAAACTATTGACAATCAATGGATAGTGCATACTCACGGCGGCAAACGTCCCACGGAAAAGGAGTTGTTTAGTTGGGCGCGTGAAATGGAAGACCGTGGCGCGGGCGAGATTTTGTTTACGTCGATGGATCACGATGGACATCAGACTGGATTTGCCAACGAGGCTTTGGCGCGGCTCTCCGATATGCTTTCGATACCGGTGATTGCATCCGGCGGCGCGGGCGAAATGGAACATTTCAAGGATGTTTTCAATATCGGCAAGGCAGACGCGGCATTGGCGGCGAGCATTTTCCATTTCGGTAAAATCGCCATCCCCGACCTAAAACGCTACCTCGCCGCTAATAACATAAATGTAAGAGTGTAGTCGCCTTGCGGCGACGGTTTTTTGGAACGAAAATTTAGGCGAATTATAACGAATTAAAACGAATTTTAATATATTGTAATTCGTTCAAATTCGTTTTAATTCGTGTTTAAAAGAAAAGAACGCCGCAAGGCGTTCCCTCAATGAATAACGTTAATTATTGTTTTAGAAAAAATGACATTGGATTTTGAAAAAATGGGTGGGATGATTCCTGCCATTGTACAGGATGCCGAGACATTGCAGGTGCTGATGCTCGGATATATGAACGAGGAGAGTTTCAAGAAAACTCAGGAAACCAAGAAGGTAACATTTTGGTCGCGCAGTCGCAATTGCCTTTGGACTAAGGGCGAAACTTCCGGCAACTTCCTGCACCTCAAAGAGATGTATGTGGATTGCGACAACGACACCATCCTCATCAAGGCCAAACCCGACGGCCCCACCTGTCACAAGGGTACTACGTCGTGTTTCGATTTTGAGGAGAGCAACATCGGATTCTTGTCGTATCTCCAAAAA
>JAGCRY010000205.1 GCA_017964465.1 Bacteroidales bacterium
GGCGTTGACGCTTGCAGCATCCTTATTGAATCCGCGCATCATTGGACCGTGCATAGATGCAATGCCCATATTGTTGACGTAAATGTGCAGAGCCGTGATGTCGCTGTAACCGACAATCCATTTTGGGGCTTGCTTCATCTTGCTCCAATCGAGGCAGGGCAAGAGTTGAGCCGCGCCATATCCGCCACGTGTCATGAAGATAGCGCGGATTTCGTCGTCATCGAGCATATCTTGCAATGCTGTTACTCGCTCGTCCAATGTGCCGGAGTATCGGCTGTAACTCAGCGTAAGATTCTTAGCCTCAACTACTTCCAAACCCCAAGATTTCAATGTGTTGATACCGTCGCGGATGTCCTCATCGCTCGATGCGTTGCTCGGTGCGCAGACAGCCACCTTGTCGCCCTTGTGCAGAGCCACAGGCAACACAGTTTGAGTTATCGGCTCCAAGTCCTTGATGATGAAGGTTGGATTGTATTCATTAACGATTGTGGTGTCCACCTGTACAATCTCGTTGACAATCTCCTCCTTGTGGCAGGAAGACAATGCGAGGGCGGCTGATACCGCTGTAAGTATGATTTTTTTCATTGTTGTTGCGTTTTTTTTACGACGCAAATGTAACATTATTTTTGGGAATAAACAAATGTGATTTTTTAGGAATCTATGTTTACGAAAAGATGTTAAAAATTTGCGCAATGAAATGACAAAACGTATTTTTACAAAAACAATATCTGTATTAGCCATGAAAACACTAAAAGACATATTAAAAACGACTCTTGGTCCAAAAGGAACAAACATAAAGCAATTGGAGAAGTTTTGTGGCCTGCCATCGGGGTTCCCGTCGTTAGACAGAGTGACTGGCGGGCTGGAAAAATCCAGTTTGATAGTGGTTGCGTCGCGCCCGTCGATGGGCAAGACAGCCTTTGTTTTGTCGCTTTCCTATAATTTGACCACGAAATTTAATATTCCGACGTTGTTTATTTCTATCGAAATGAATGATGTACAGCTCACCAACAGATATATTAGTTTGGTTTCGGAAGTTAACCTATTGAAAATTAAAGCCGGAAATCTCGATGAAGACGACAAAAATCAGTTGAAGGCTGGCATTGGCAAGGTCAAGAATAGTCCATTGTTTTTGCAGACTGAATTGAGTGAACTGTCGGCAATTGCCCAGGAATGTCGGGATTTCAAAAACCAGTATAATGACGGTGTGATAATTATCGACGATTTGCAGCAAATCATTAACATCTCAAAACAAAATTATTCTCGCAAACATGAATTGGATTCCATTGTCAGGGAACTCAGGTTGTTGGCGAAGGAAATTGAGTTGCCGATAATAGTAACGTCGTCAGTAAACCGCAATGTTGTCACACGCGGAGGAATGATGCGTCCGTTTTTGTGCGACCTTAACGGTTCGAGCGAAATCGAAAATGTCGCCGACGTCATTTTGTACATCTATCGACCTGAATATTATGGCATCACGGAGGATCCCGAAGGCAACAGCACGGCTAACAATGCCATTATTACCGTCGCCAAACATTGTCATGGCGCAGCAAGTGATGTAAATCTGCGGTTTGATTCAGAGTGTGGCAGGTTCAGGGAATGGTCGTTGTGATGGGGGGATTGGCGAATGGCGTAGAGACGCACGGCCGTGCGTCTCTACATTGGGCATCCGCAATCAAAAAAAATCCGCGTAATGTGTCAAAACATTACGCGGATTTTTATATCAAATCAGTCTGCGACAGATTATTTCACCTCTTCATAATCCACGTCGGTAACGTTGTCGCCATTTCCGGTCGTTGAAGATGACGAAGAAGATGATGAGGAAGCACCGCCCTGAGGACCTGCCTGCGGGCCTTGCGGACCTTGCTGAGCCTGACCTGCGCCGGCGTTGTACATCTCCTGGCTTGCGGCCTGGAAGACGGTGTTGAGTTCGGCGGAAGCGGCGTCGATTGCGGAGAGGTCGCCGGATTTGTGAGCCTCTTTGAGCTTGTTGAGGGCTGCCTCGATGGGAGCCTTCTTCTCGGCGGGAATCTTGTCGCCGTACTCCTTGAGAGCCTTCTCAGTCTGGAAAATCAACGAGTCGGCCTGGTTGATCTTCTCGATGCGTTCCTTCTCAGCCTTGTCGGCGGCTTCGTTGGCCTTAGCCTCATTCTTCATACGCTCGATTTCAGCCTCGGAGAGACCCGATGAAGCCTCGATGCGGATGTTCTGGCTCTTGCCGGTTGCCTTGTCCTTTGCCGAAACATTGAGGATGCCGTTGGCGTCGATGTCGAATGTAACTTCGATTTGCGGAACGTTCCTCGGTGCCGGTGGCAGGCCGTCGAGGTGGAATTTGCCAAGGGTCTTGTTGTCCTTAGCCATCGAACGCTCGCCCTGGAGTACGTGGATTTCCACAGAGGGCTGGTTGTCAACGGCGGTGGTGAAGGTCTCGGTCTTCTTGCAGGGGATGGTGGTGTTGGCTTCGATGAGTTTGGTCATCACGCCGCCCATGGTCTCGATGCCGAGCGAAAGCGGGGTAACGTCGAGCAATACCACATCCTTAACGTCGCCGGTCAAAACGCCGCCCTGGATGGATGCGCCTACTGCCACAACCTCGTCGGGGTTTACACCCTTGGAAGGTTTCCTGCCAAAGAACTGCTCTACCTCTGCCTGAACTGCCGGGATACGGCTCGAACCGCCCACCAAGATAACCTCGTCGATGTCGCTTGCGCTGAGGCCGGCGTCTTTGAGTGCCTGACGGCAAGGCTCGATGCAAGCCTTGATGAGGTCGTCGCA
>JAGCRY010000015.1 GCA_017964465.1 Bacteroidales bacterium
CGGAATACAAGTCTCCGGGCGGCTGACGCGGCTCGCACAATGGGATTAGATGGGAAAGAAGCCAGGAGGTTCGTATTGCCGTAGTGGTAATTAATAACATAAAAACGACAAATGAACTTTCAGGAAATCGGGTTGAAACAACCCCTCATCGACGCCGTTACCGAAATGGGTTTCGAGCAGTTGACCCCTATTCAGGAAAAAACCATTCCTTTCATCACAAGCAGCAAGAGCGACCTCATCGCCCTCGCGCAGACAGGCACAGGCAAGACCGCCGCTTTTGGTCTGCCGGTACTCAATCAGATAGACATCGACAACACTGACACTCAGGTGCTTGTGTTGTGTCCTACTCGCGAATTGTGCCTTCAAATCACCGGCGATTTGACCAATTTTTCCAAGTATCTCAAAGGACTTGCCATAGTACCAGTATATGGCGGCGCAAATATCCGCGAGCAAATCAAACAGTTGAAAAAATGTTGTCAGATTGTCGTTGCGACACCTGGCCGCGCAATCGACCTTATGGAGCGCAAAGCCCTCAAAATAGACGCTATCCAATGGCTCGTGCTTGACGAGGCGGACGAAATGCTGTCGATGGGTTTCAAGGACGACCTCGACACCATCCTTGCCGACACCCCCGAAGACAAGACTGTGCTCCTCTTCTCTGCAACTATGCCCGCTGACATCGAGCGTATGGCGCAGTCGTATATGAAAAATCCGGAGGAAATAGCGGTTGCCGCCAAGAATATCGCCGCTGAAAACGTTGAGCATCAATATTTTATGGTTCGCGCCAAAGACCGTTATGAGGCACTCAAACGTGTTGCCGACGTCAATCCCGACATCTACGCCATTGTATTCTGCCGAACGAGGATGGAGTGCAAGGAAGTTGCCGACAAGTTGATGGCAGACGGTTACAACGCCGACGCCCTCCACGGCGACCTCTCTCAGGCGCAGCGCGACAATGTGATGCAGCGATTCCGCAGCCGTCATCTGCAAATCCTTGTTGCTACCGACGTTGCGGCGCGTGGATTGGATGTCAACGACCTCTCGCACGTCATCAATTACAACCTTCCCGACGACCCCGAAGTGTATGTGCACCGCTCGGGACGTACAGGCAGGGCGGGCAAATCGGGCGTTTCGATTTCGCTCCTCCACCTCAAAGAGAAGGGCAAACTCCGCACCATCGAAAAGATTTGCAAGAAGAAATTTGAGCGCAAGCCTGTGCCAAACGGCCGCGAAATCTGCGAAATCCAACTCCTCAATTTCATCGACAAGGTGAAGAATGTGGAGATAGACGAGGCGCAGATTGAAGCGTTCAGTGCGCAGATTGCCGAAAAATTTGCCGATATGAGCCGCGACCAAATCATCAAGAAATTTGTGTCGATGGAGTTCAATAGGTTCCTCGATTATTACCGTAATGCCAAGGACATCAATGTGGATCTCGACGACCGCGACAAGGAAAGGGGCGGCAAGAAAGACCGCAAACGCGACCGTGGCGACCGTTATGATGACCGCGACGACCGCCGTGATCGTTCCGAGCGTCGTGGTGGCAAGCGTGACCGCGACCGCCGCGAATATGGCAAGGATTATTCGAGGCTGTTCATTTCCCTCGGCAGCAAGGATCACGTATCGCCCGGCACGATGATGGGATTTGTAAACCGCGTGGTGGACAATCGCGAGGTTTCCATCGGCAAGATTGACATTCAGAAGAATTTCTCGTTTTTTGAGGTTGATACCGAACATCTCCAAGAAGTGCTTGACGCAATGCGTGATGCACAGTTTGACGGTCAGTCTGTAACCGTAGAGCAAGCATCCTCCAACGGCGAACACACCCGCTCTGACCGCGGCCGCGCACCGCACAAGCCCAACCGCAAGGAACGCCGCGCAGCAATGTTTGGCAATAGGAATGACGACTACTCCAACGATTTGAGCCGTGGCAACGACCGCGATTTTGACCGCCGCAAGTCGCCCTACTTCGACGACAACGACGAGCAATATATGTTTGGTCGCAAGAAAAAAGAGCGCAACGAATACCACAGAAAAGGTTTCAGGGGCAAATAGTTGCTGATTTATTTTGTAGTTTTGATAATTTTTATGTTAATTTGCAGTCCAAAGACATAAACATAATAAACTACAAATATGCGCAGAATTACAACAATATTATTTTCGTTGGTAGCGATGTTGGCAGCCTGCACTGGCAATCAGCCCGCCTCCAACACTCCGCTTTCCACCATCGTTGCCACTGAATACGGCAAGGTGGAGGGCTACGAGAAAGACAGTCTAAAAATCTTCAAGGGCATCCCCTTTGCCGCGCCGCCTGTTGGCGACCTGAGGTGGAAAGCACCGCAGCCCGCCACGCCGTGGACTGATGTCAAGAAGACCACCGAATTTGCCAAAGGTCCAATCCAAGGCGACGCCAACCCCGCCAATTTTAGCGAGGATTGCTTGTACCTCAATGTTTGGTCGCCCGCCAAAACTGCCGACGACAAAATGCCTGTGATGGTTTGGATTTATGGTGGTGGATTTTCGTTTGGCTCTACTGCCGACCCAAGTCACGACGGCGAAATTCTGTCAAGAAATGGTGTTGTGGTGGTTTCCATTACATATCGCGTCGGCAACCTTGGCTTCCTCGCTCTGCCCGAACTCTCCGCCGAAAACCCACAGCACGTGAGCGGCAATTACGGCATTCTCGACCAAATCGCTGGTCTCAAATGGGTGAAAAACAACATTGCCAATTTCGGCGGCGACCCCAACAATGTAACCATTTTTGGCGAGAGCGCGGGCGGCATTTCGGTAAGTATGCTGTGCGCGTCGTCGTTGGCTAAGGGATTGTTTCAGAGGGCAATATCGCAGAGCGGCGGCTCGTTTGGTCCCACACGCAAGACCACTTATCCGGGCGAAAATATGAAG
Source organism: Bacteroidales bacterium (assembly GCA_017964465.1). Classification (GTDB taxonomy): domain Bacteria; phylum Bacteroidota; class Bacteroidia; order Bacteroidales; family UBA3824; genus UBA3824. Next base: position 2,905 of record JAGCRY010000015.1, read on the forward strand.
ACTCTCGCAATGGCTGAGCAAGATGGCGCGACAATCGCCCAAAAACTCGGCGCATCCTCTCTTGCCGACCTCCGCGCATTGGACGCTTCCAAATTTGCCGGTCAGGATATGTCGGGCTTTGGCGCGTGGCCCATTGTGGATGGTTATGTCATCA
>JAGCRY010000016.1 GCA_017964465.1 Bacteroidales bacterium
AAAAATACTCCGACGAGTACAAGCGCATTGTTCAAAACGCCAACAACACCGCCAAGGAAATCTCCACGATGGTCTCCACGGTGGAATTGGTGTTGAAATCTGACCGTGAAATCAATAATGTAAACCTCACCCTCAATTACCTTGTGCCAACTGCATCGTGGACACCATTTTATGAGGTGAGGGCTACTGAAACATCCGCCCTCCGTCTCGGCTACAACGCCCGCGTCCGTCAGTCGTCCAAGGAAGATTGGAACAATGTAAAACTCACTCTTTCCACCGGCAATCCGTCCGTCAGCAATACAAGACCCGAATTTTACACGATGTACCTCCCGCCGCAAAGACGCTACACAAAGCCAACCGGAGTTTCCGGCAAAAATTTCGCCTACGGACACGTTGTGGACGAAAACGGCGACGATTTGATTGGATGCAACATCGTGGAAACCGGCACTACCAACGGCACAATTGCTGATATTAACGGACAATTCAAATTGCAGACTAAATCGCCAAACGCCAATTTGACATTCTCTTTTATCGGATATGAATCTCAGACCATTCGCAGCGGTGAAAATATGTTTGTGATTTTGAAAGAGGATTCTCATCAATTCGATGAAGTTGTTGTCGTAGGCTACGGCACATCAAGAAAAAGCGGTAGAAGCGGTGGCAGAGCGAGAGGTAAAAACGCGGCTATCCAGATGAGCGCAGATGAAGCGGACGAGGTTGCAGAAGTGGAAATCCAAGATGATTTTATGAGGTCCAATTACTATGCCGAGCCCGAAAAATCAATCCCGATGGAGATTGCGCAAAGTTTTTCTGCCACGGAATTTAGGATAGACATTCCTTACACCATCAAGTCGGGCGACAGGGATCAGGATGTCAATATGCTCGAATACAATATCAACGCCATCTGTCAGTACAACGCCACGCCGAGGTATTCCAATGACGTTTACCTTGTGGCGCAGATTCCCGAATGTTACAGATATTCGCTCCTGCCCGGCACCGCCAATCTCTACCTCAACAATATTTATCAAGGCGAGACAGAGATTGCGCCCGACCACACCCGCGACACCCTTTCGCTCTCGATTGGGCGCGACAAGGCCATCTCCGTATCGCGTCAGGAAGTCAAGAATAGCACCTCAAAATCCTTGATTGGCGGCACGTACAGGGTTGTAAAGACATACGAGACCACTGTCCGCAACAACAAGCGCATCCCCGTGGAAGTCCTTTTGGAAGACCAATACCCGATTGCCAAATACACCGACATCAAGGTTTCGCTCGTGGAAAGCATTGGGGCTCAGGTCAATACTGAAAATGGACGGCTCACTTGGACGCTCAACCTTGCGCCCGGCGAGAGCAAGAAGGTTAGGCTCTCATACGAGGTCAAGTACCCAAAGAGTTACAGTTTTGAAGTGGAATAATCAATGGAAACGTCAAAGACAAAGGAACTTACCAACTTTCTCTATACGAGCCACACCGACAAGGGGGCAATCCGCGCCAACAACGAGGACTCCTCCGGCTATGTCGATTCCGTCAACGGTCACGTTTTTGTGGTATGTGATGGTTGCGGCGGCTTGCCGTATGGTGAGAGGGCGTCGCAGACCGTTGTCAATTCATTGAAGTTTTTCTTCACCAATTATTACTACAAAGACCCCGTACAGGCAATCAGGGACGCCATCGACTACGCCCAAAACCGCCTGATTGAGGAAGGTCGCCAACATCCTGAATGTCAGGGAATGGCTACCACGCTCGTCCTCGTCCTCATCAGGTACAACAAGGCTTACTACGCCCACATTGGCGATTCGAGGATTTATTTTTTTGCCAAGGGTCAATTGAAACAAATCACCAAGGACGACAGTTACGTGCAGACCCTCGTCGATAGCGGCAAAATCTCCGCTGATGAGGCTGAGACCCATCCCCGCAAAAACGAACTCATTCAGGTGATGGGAATGACGCCTGCACCCACGCCCCACGTATGTGCGCAGCCGCTCCGTCCTACCGACGACGAGGTGATACTCCTCTGCACCGACGGTCTTTACAATATGATGAGCCGTCAGGACATCCACGCAATACTATCGCGCAGCGGCTACATCGAGGACAAGGGCGCGGAACTTATGCGCACCGCCATCGCCAACGGCGGCTACGACAACATTACATTCCAAATCATCAAATTTTTCAACCTCGAAAACACCACCGAGCGCACCGACCAGACGCCCGTCAATGTAATCAACGCCGACGAAGCCGCCGCCATCAAGCGCACGCCCGTAGCGTTGGCGATATTGTCGGTATTGGTGATAATACTTGGAGTGTTGATGTACCTCAAAGAGGCGAAGGAAAACGCCGCCTCGTCCGAACCCAGTTCGGCGGCGTCCGCTCCATCGGAACAGGTGGCGATTTATGATGTCTCCACGCAGGACGACGCCGATTCGATAGCCGCTCTATACGGATTGCAACTATCCCAAGTGGAGACCATCACGCAGCCCGACGGCAGGCGGCAGATGCGCATCCCGGTCAGGAAGATTCATATCGTGCGTTTTTATGACGACCTCCGCACGATGGAGCGGCTCTACGGCGTTCCAATTGAAAAGATTAAAAAAATAAACGGCATCAAGGGCGACGTTCTCGAACCCGCCTGCGAAATCATAATACCACTATAACAAATGACGCAAAACTCACTGATAGGACGTAGGCTCGGCAATTACAAGATAGAATCGTTGATAGCCGAGGGCGGTATGGGCAGCGTGTATGAAGGTGTTCACATGTTGCTTGGGCGGCGTGTGGCTGTCAAGCAACTCAACCCGTTGCTCGCCCAGAAGGAAGGCGTCAAGGAGCGTCTCAAAAACGAGGCAATCACTCTCTCAAAACTCAAACATCCTCACATCGTTGCAATCTACGATTTCATCGATTGTGATGAAGGCACTTTTATTATAGAAGAACTCATCAACGGCACGCCGCTCAACGAATACATCAAAAACGAATCGGGTCCCATCCCTGAGCCAAAGGCTATCAAATATATGCTCCAAATGCTTGATGCAATTGGTTATATGCACTCGCGCAACGTCATACACCGCGACATCAAGCCGGGCAACTTTGTCATCACGCCCGACAACGAGGTCAAGATACTTGATTTTGGCATTGCGCAGATGCTCGATGTGCCGTCGCCACACATCACCAAGCCCGGCACCAAGGTTGGCACGGCGTTGTATATGAGTCCTCAACAGGTGAAAGGTCAGCCCCTCGACCGCCGCACCGACATCTATTCGCTTGGCATCACGTTTTTCCAGATGTTGACGGGGCAGCATCCCTACAACAACAAACTCAGCGAATACGAGATTTACAACAAGATAATCAACGACCCTCTGCCGCCGCCCTCGTCGATATACGCCGGAGTGTCGCCGCAGATGGAGGAGATTATTTATAAGGCAACCGCCAAACGTCCGCTCGACCGTTATCAGGATTGCAACGCCTTCAAGCGCGATATTCTCGCGATAATGCCGAAGGCGGAGAGCAAAAACGCCAACAACGACACCCAGATTTTTGAGATTGGCGACGTGCAGTCCGACAAGGAACGCCACGCCTCGTTTGCAAAAAATGCCATTATGATGCTCGTGGTGGCTACTTTTGTGATTGCGGTGGCAATATCGTTGTTTACCTTCAACCGCAGTGACCAGATGCACGTCATCGCCCACAATACTCACCTCTACGCCGCCGACAGCACCGGCGCACGTCAGATAGACAACCTCAATTACGGCGAGACCATCCGCATCTCCTCCGACAAGCCCGAATCCACCGACAAGAATGGCGTTGTTTGGGTGGAGGCGGTGTCGCTCAGGGGCATCAAGGGTTACGTCCCCAAGACACACATTGCCACTGCCAAGATTTACCAGCAATTCAATTCCATCTTCACCAACAAGGAGGCGATTGAACTCGTCCCAAACGCTTACCGGCAGACTTTGTGGAAATATTTTGTGAGCAACAAGTATTTCAAAAACTCTGTGTCGCTCTGGGAGATTTCGGCTGAAACCGGCAACTCCTTGGCTTACAATGGCATTGCCACGGGCGATTTTGACGGCAACCTCACCACCGACTTTGCCTGCGTAATCCACAGCACATCCGACAGGACGTGCAAGGTGTTGATTTTCTTCGACAACAACAGCGCAAGTTCCGTAGATTTTGCGAGTGAGGTCAAGATACACACGATCTTGAAGGGCGAGGCTGGCGGCGGCTGGTTCCTTGGCAACGTCTATACGCGCACGATGAGCAACGGTTCGCATTATGAGGTCAATAAATACGAATTTCTCGGCAACGACGGCATCCTCATCCTCGACATCGAGAGCGAAATCAATTCCGTTTGCTATTACAACCTCGAAGAAAACAAAATACACCTGATGGAACAGCCTAAATGATAGGAGTGTTATTTTTTATTAACATGACTGATGTTTTGTGCTTTTTTTGTAATTTTGCGGTCTGAAAAAAACTATTAATTGACCCGATGGACAAAATATTCAAGATTGCTAAACTGTTTGTATTGCTGAGTGTTGCGATGGTATATGTGTGTGACGCCACCGCTCAAAACCCAAACTCCATAAAAAAATATGGCAATTTGTTTTCCGTTAAGTCATTTCTGTATAACAACGAGTTGTCGTTTAAGAACCATTCCTCTGGTCTTAGTTACGTACCAGGGATGCATTCGGGTATTGGTGTCGGTTTTTGGGTTAAATATTTCCCGTTTGACGTATGTTACAGGCAGGAAGTTGCGCCGATTGGCGACTCCAAATACAAACATCGCAAAAGTACCGACATGCAGTTGCGTGGCTACAACAGGTTTTTCGCAGGCGACATTTACATCCAAAAATACAGCGGTTTCTATGAGACGATTGCAAACCGGTTTCGTTTGAAATACAGAGAGATAGATAATCTTACATACAATCCTGACATCAAAGTTTCGCAGGTTGATTTGGTGGGGAAATATATATTTAACAATGAAGATTTTTCATACAAGGCGGGTTTCACGGCTGGAGAGCGTCAGCTTGTTTCATGCGGCAGCGCGACTGCTGGACTTGCGTTATATTATTTGAGAATCCGTTCCGATAGTCTGCTTTTGAAGGAACAAAGTTGTGACCTCCGTTCTTGTAATATCGGTGTTAATGGCGGTTATGCTTATAATTATGTTTTTGGCAAACATTCCACGCTCTTTGCATCTGGCATGATAGGCTTAAATGCCAGCACATCAATTTTCAGCGGTTGGATTTCTGACAAGATAAACATCTCGCCTGTTTTCCATTTCAAAGGCGCGTATTGGCTCAATTATGACAAGTGGTCATTCGGTATCACCGCAACCTACAACATCATCCACCACACCCTCGGCGACGAGATGACAGTTTATGTGCATACGAGGCGCACGGAAGTGGTGGTGATGAGGAGGATATGGGTGAATAAAAATTAACGGCTAACCCTGCCGCTTGCGTCGCCGGACATCAGTTTCTCGACTTCTGCCACCGACACGCGGTTGTAGTCGCCGTAGATGGTGTGCTTGAGGCACGAAGCGGCAACTGCGAAGTTGAGAGCCTTTTGGTCATCGCCGGGATAGGTCTGGAGTCCGTAAATCAAGCCGCCCATGAACGAATCGCCGCCGCCTACACGGTCAACGATGTGGGTGATTTGGTATTCGGGCGACTTGTAGAGCGTCTTGCCGTCGTAGAGGACGCCCGCCCAGTTGTTATGGTTGGCGTTGATGCTGCTGCGGAGCGTGGTGATTACCTTCTTTGCCTTCGGGAAACGACTCATAATCTGCTGAGATACCGAGAGATAAGCCTCGGCAACCACCTTGCCGCCTTCCACGTTTACGCCTTCGGGTTTGATGAGGAGAGCCTTCTCTGCGTCTTCCTCGTTGCCAAGGATTACATCGCAATATTTAACGAGTTCGGGCATTACCTCGTCCGCCTTCTTGCCGTATTTCCAGAGGTTTTTGCGGTAGTTGAGGTCGCAGGAGATTGTAATGCCGAGTTCTGATGCGGCTTTCAAGGCTTCGAGGCAAACGTCTGCCGCGCCCTGCGAAATTGCGGGCGTGATGCCAGTCCAGTGGAACCACTGTGCGCCGTCGAATACTTTTTTCCAATCAATCATTCCGGTCTTGATTTCGGAAACTGATGAATGAGCGCGGTCATAAATCACCTTGGAAGCACGGCTCACTGCGCCAGTTTCGAGGTAATAGATGCCGATGCGGTCGCCGCCGTAGATGATGTCGCTTGTATCTACGCCAAATCCGCGCAACTCCCTTACGCACGCCTTAGCGATGTCGTTTTCGGGCAGGCGTGTTACAAAACTTACGGGTATGCCGTAGTTTGCAAGGCTGACGGCAACATTAGCCTCGCCGCCGCCGAATGTTGCGTTGAAACTACTTGTCTGCAAAAACCGCTCGTATCCCGGAGCGGCAAGGCGAAGCATAATCTCGCCAAAAGTTACTGTTTTTTTCATTTTTGTGTATTGTGTTTGCAAAATTTATTGTCGCTTAAAAAATGTTTGCCTTTGTCGGTCAAGTAATATTTTTGTGTTGGACTATTGGGGGAGTCAGGCATTGTCATTGATATTAATCCTAACTTTAACGCTGGATTCAAATATCTCAAACGAAATGACGGATGGTGTTTTAGTCCTAATACTTCCAACATTTCTTTAATCGTCATTCTCCCTGTTAAAGCCTTCAACAGAATTATTACTTGGTCGCTTACTTGGTCGCTTACTTGGTCGCTTACTTGGTCGCTTACTTGACCACTTACTTGACCACTTTTCCATACAGTTACTACTACGCCGCCTGAATTTTGTTTCCATTCGGGGGCGGGTAAGCCGTAATCTATGCACATTCTCCTAACTCGTCGAATGCCAGAACCATATTTTTCAATTTCGCCCATTTCTTTAAAAATGTCAGCGATTTGCTTGTTTCGTGGAAGTGAACGGTAATTGTTTGTCATTAAATCATTTATGGTAATTTCATCGGGCAATAGTCCAGGATTGTAGAACTCAATTCTATCGGGGAAAATTTTAACGATAGAGTCGGCACTCGACCGATAATCACGATGTACAATCATATTCAAAACTATTTCGCGGATGGCGTCCAATGGGTAATCCCATCGCTGAATGTTTTCGGTCTGCGTCGGAACTATCTCTATGGCAAGGTTGATGTGTTTTTTCACGTAATCCATAACATCGTCAACCTGAGACACGAGGCAGTTTTTGAGCCTTGCGGAGTCTTTGATTAAAATTCCATCCGAATCCTGAAAAAAGCCAAGTTCCACGGTCGTCATAATGTCCTCCCGCGCTTTGAACAATAGATAGCCGCCAAAAGAGATGTTGTTGCCATTGATAAAATCTTTTTTGCGCAAAAAATCCACAGGCGATTCTTCAATACTTATTCCACGACCTTTCATTTTGTTGATACAGAATTGCACTTTTGTCAAGTCGACATCGTCGATTGTGTGCTGTGGGTCGGTATAAAAGTCCCAACTTGAATTTTTGGTTTTCAATATCGCGTTGGAGATTTCAAAAGCCGTCATCACGTGGTTGCTGTTGGCTTGACGAACATAATACCGCCCCTTAAACGCAACAGGTTTTACGGGGTATTCCTGTATCGACAATACTACTACCGTCTTGCCTTCCGTTTCAATTATGTCAATGTCGGGGATTATTGACGGCTCGGTCTTTTGTTTGATGTCGTTGAGCCACTTTTGTATGGTTTCCTTGCCCAATCGCACGCCGCACGCCGTCCCGTCGTCGCTAATACCGACATAGACATTACCACCCTTAGCGTTTGCAAACGCCGCAAGGGCAACAATTACGTCGTCGGTAAACGACTGTTTTAACTCGGTCTTTATGTCCTCTTTCGTGGGCAGCATTTTTTCAAGTTTTACCGTTGCAAAAATAAGTTTTTTCTTTTTTATGTGCAAGTATTGCGAATTAATAGCATTTATATTTTTCAAAACTCAAAAAAATATTCCTATTATCCATTCATTTTCAATATTCTAAAACTTTTTTCAAAAATTTCTGCGATTTCTCTTGCACAATTCAAACAAAAACCTTTATATTTGTCGATGGATATTCTCGGCATCCGACATACGGACGATTGAGATTCCAAGGACGTTTTTATTGACGTATCTTCTACAATCTGTGAACTTCGCAACTTTATAGACCACGTAGAGAAACGGCAACGAAACGTTCACGTAGTACGTATGTACAGGTATTATCGTATTCCTTTGCGATATGCCTTTTATAGAAGTGGACATTTGCGTTGCTTATCTCATATGGTAAAGGCAATGCGAAGGCCTACAGATTGTGGGGTAAGTGAATGAAATAAACTCCCACGTCTTTTCTTTTTGTTAATTCCGAGTTTTGGTGAGAGTTCGGCGGAGAAAAATAATTGAAAAACAATGAAGAAACTACTTTTCATTTTGGGCGCGTTCCTCGTGTTCGCCGTTGTGGCGTCGTGCGGCGATGATGATGAAGACGAGCCGCAGAACAATGAACAACAACAGCAGAATGTGGTGAAGCCAGACCAAAATTCTGACAAGGACACAACAAAAGCCGTTGACAATGGTACGACCAATAATGTTAGCAGCGACACGATTCCAAGTTTTGACAATAGGGACGGTATCTATTCCTCAGAATTGTACAAATTTATGGAAACAAGAACTGATGCAAACGTTGTTTATGACGTTAAGATTTTGGACAAAACGCCAGATTTTAGTGCAATAACAACAGCATTGAATAAATTTGAGCACATCAAAATCAACCTTAATTTGAAAGAATGTACAGAATTGAAAGAAATTCCGTGGATCGGCCTTTGGAATTGTACGAATTTAATTTCAATAATAATTCCTGATGGCGTTGCAAAGATAGAAAGTCAGGCATTTGAAGGTTGCTCAAACTTGACATCAATAACGCTTCCCGAAAGCGTTACTAGTATTGGAGGAAGGACTTTTTGTGACTGTTCAAGTTTGACATCAATAACAATTCCCCAAAGCGTTACAAGTATCGGAGATAATGCTTTTCGTGGCTGTTCTGGTCTGACAACAATAACGATTCCTGAAGGTGTTACGAGTATCGAAGATGCGACTTTTTACGGTTGTTCAAGTTTGTCGTCAATAACGATTCCAGAAAGTGTGACGATTATCGAAGATGGGGCTTTTTACGGTTGTTCAAGTTTGACGTCAATAACGATTCCTGAAGGTGTTACGAGTATCAAAAATGAGGCTTTTTACGGTTGTTCAAGTTTGACATCAATAACAATCCCTGAAAGTGTGACGGAGATGGGGTGGTCTGGTGTTTTTGATGGTTGTCCGAAGTTGAAAAGTATCAAAATCAAAACCGATTTAGATAAGTGGAGATGGATTGGACCTTACATAAGAGACTATTCTGGAATAGAAATAATACTTTCCGAAAGCGTTACGAGTATCGGAGGATATGCTTTTAGTGGTTATTCAAGTTTAACATCAGTTTCAATTCCTGAAAGCGTTACGAGTATCGGAGAAGGTGCTTTTAGTGGTTGTTCTGATTTGACATCAATAACGATTCCCAAAAGCACTACGAGTATCGGAACAGAAGCATTTAGCGATTGTTCTGGTTTGACATCAATATTGATTCCCGAAAGCGTTACGAGTATCGGAGGAGCTGCCTTTAGTGGCTGTTCAAATTTAACATCAATAACGATTCCCAAAAACGTTACGAGTATCGAATGGAATACTTTTGATGGCTGTTCTGGTTTGACATCAATATCGATTCCTGAAAGCGTTACGAGTATCGGAAGAGGTGCTTTTAGTGGTTGTTCAAGTTTAACATCAATATCGATTCCCAAAAACTTTACGAGTATCGGAGGATGGGCTTTTAGTGGCTGTTCAAGTTTAACATCAGTCACAATTCCTGAAGGTGTTACAAGCCTTGCAGAATGGATGTTCGAGAATTGTTCTAATTTGACATCAATCACGATTCCCCAAAGCGTTTCAAATATTGAAAACTGTACTTTCATTGATTGTTCAAGTTTGACTTCCATCACGATTCCTGAAAGTGTTACAAATATTGGAAATGATGCTTTTGTTAGGTGTACAAGCCTGCAAGCAATAATAGTTCCAGAAAATGTTTCGAATATTGGTTATAGAGCATTTAACGAGTGTACCAATTTGAGTAGTGTAACATTTAAAGGAACGACCCCTCCTGTTTTGCATTCTAAAGGAGGAACAGGAATTTGGCTTGGATATTCAGGCACAATTTACGTTCCTCAATCTGCCGTAGAAACATACAAATCGGCTGATAGTTGGAGAACCCATGTCGACCAAATTGTAGGATATTAATACCAACCATTTAAACAAATCAGATGTTGCAAAAGACTACAACATCCGATTTGTTGTTTAATCAGTTGGAGCAAAATTAAAAAATCTCTGCACAGAAAACCAAGGAAATCTTTGTTTTCTGTGCATTTTTTCGTAGCGTTTACAAAAATTCATCCTCTCCTTTTCACTTCTTCTCTATAAAAATCCTTCACAGCCTCGGGGCCGTCCCACCAAAAGCGTGATTTGGCGTCCAAAAGCAACGCCGCTGTCCGCGATTGCAAAAATTCGGGTAAAATGTCTGATGCCAATATAATGAAACACGCCGTTTTCGTCAAAAAAACGAGCGGCGCGGGCGACGGTGGTTTTCCATTTACGCGCCGCCATCCGCACCAGACGTATTTGCATATATAGTATTTGAAGTTTTTCGTCCATCTCAATTGTTACAATCCAAAATACCTCTTCGCATTTCCATACGAAATATTCTTCACGATGCCGCCGATGAGATCCATATCTGCCGGGAGTTCGCCGTTGGCGATGTCGGTGCCAAACAGATTGCAGAGCACGCGGCGGAAGTATTCGTGGCGGGGGTAGGAGAGGAAACTGCGGCTGTCGGTCAACATACCAACCATTTGGCTCAGGAGGCCGTGGTTGCTGAGACAGTTGAGTTGCTTCTCGATGCCGTCCTTTTGGTCGAGGAACCACCACGCCGAACCCCATTGCATCTTGCCCGCAACGCTGCCGTCTTGGAAGTTGGCAATCATCGTGGCAAACACCTCATTGTCAGCGGGGTTGATGTTGTAGAGGATGGTTTTGGCGAGTTGGTTGGTGGAGTCGAGACGGTTGAGGAAACGGCTCATCGGCTTAGCCTGTTGGAAGTCGCCGATGGAGTCGAAGCCGGTGTCGGGACCAAGAGAACCGAGGAGACGGCTGTTGTTGTCGCGGACGGGACCAACGTGGAATTGCTGAACCCAGCCCATCCTGTTGACCTGCAATGCAAAACGGTAGAGCACTGCGGATTGGAATTTTGGCAGTTCCAGACCCTCCAACGCCTTGCCGGAGCGCACTTTTTGGAACAGTTTCTTGGCGTCGGCATCGCTGCACGGGGTGCTGTACAGATAATCCAAACCAAAATCAGCCACGCGGCAACCCACGCTGTGGAAAAATTCGATGCGCTTGTCCAATGCGTCAAACAATGCGTCGAAACTATTGATGTCAACATTGGCGGCAGCGGCGAGTCGGTCGATGTACTCGTTGTACTTTTTGGGGTCGCGGGCGTTCATCGCCTTGTCGGGACGCCACGCCGGAAGCACCTTAAACGGACATTCGCTGTCCTTCAATTTGATGTGATATTCGAGCGAATCAACGGGGTCGTCGGTGGTGCAGACTGTCTCCACGTTCATCTTTTTCAAGAGACCCCACACACGGTAGTCGTCCTGTTGGAGGAGTTCGGCGGTGCGGGCGTAGATGTCGTCGGCGGAATCGGGATTGAGCAAGTCGTCAATTCCAAAATAACGCAGCAATTCCAAGTGCGTCCAGTGGTAAAGCGGATTCCTGACGGCGTTGGGAACGGTCTGCGCCCACGCCTGAAATTTTTCCTTGTCGGTGGCGTCGCCAGTGATGAAACGCTCGTTGATGCCGTTGGCACGCATTGCACGCCATTTGTAATGGTCGCCGTAGAGCCAAACCTGAGTGATATTGTCGAACTTCTTGTTTTCGGCAATTTGCTGCGGAATCAGGTGGCAGTGATAGTCGATGATTGGAAGACCTTCGGCGTAGTTGTGGTACAACTCACGCGCCGCGTCCGTCCTCAAAAGAAAGTCGTTGGTTATAAAAGTTTTCATAATATTAATTGACAATGAACAATTGACAATTGACAATAGGCTGCCGCCAGACGGCAATTGTCCATTGTCAACTGTCAATTGTCAATTTATTTAACAATCGGTTTGTATTTGGGTACTAATGTTTTCATAATTACCCACGCAATCAGGTAAGCCACAGCGCAGTAACAGAACACCATCATATATGCGGCGGGTTTGCCGGTAATGCCAAAGAATGAGAATCCCTCGCCAAGTTCCTCAGCGTGAGTGAATAGTTTGCCGGAGCATTTGTTGATTGCAAACGAACAAAGTCCGCCAAACAGTGTGCCGATGCCGGTGATGGTTGCAATTGCGGATTTTGGGAACATATCGCCAATGGTGGAGTAGAGGTTAGCCGACCAAGCCTGATGACCTGCGCCCGCGAGACCGATGATGATGCAGGGCCACCATACCGACGACGATGCCAACGGTTGTGCAAACATTGCGAATATCGGCAGGAATGCAAATATCAACATTGCCCTCATACGTCCTGCGTAGGGGTTCATACCGAGTTTTTCCACAAAAATTTTGGGAAGGTAGCCGCCAACAATCGACACGCCCGTTACAATCAGGTATAGTATGAAAATCAACAACTGACCCATTGTGGATGTTGAGGGGTAGCCGAGTTCGGAGAAGTATGCCGGTGCCCAAAACAGGAAAAACCACCACACTCCGTCGGTCATAAATTTGCCGACGATGAACGCCCAGGTCTGACGGTATTTGAAACAATCGAGTATTGAAAATTTGGGACCGTTGTCGCTGTCTGTCTTGGCGTCGGAAGCCTTTGTCTCTGATTCTGTTGCCTTGTCGGATTCGATGTAGGCGAGTTCTTCCTCGTTTACATACTTGCTCTTAGCCGGCGGGGTGTAGAGCCACAGCCACGCGCCAGCCCACAGGAAACCGATGGAACCGATTATGATGAATGCCATTTCCCAACCCATACTTTTTGCCAGGAGCGGGATTGTGAGCGGTGCTGCCAATGCGCCGACAGATGCGCCTGCGTTGAAGATTGATGTTGCAAAGGCGCGGTCTTTTTTGGGGAAATATTCGGCGGTCACTTTGATGGCCGCCGGGAAGTTGCCCGCCTCGCCGGTTGCCAGGATTATGCGGCAGCCGAGGAACAGCCATACGCTGATTGTTGATACCGTCAATGCAATTTCAGAGCCTTTTTGCACTGCGCGGAGGGCGTCGATATTTTCGATGCCAGCAAGCGACATTGTAGCCACGCCACACGCCGCGTGAAGGCACGCGCCCACCGACCAAATCACGATAGCCCAGATGTAACCCTTCTTGGTGCCCATCCAGTCGATGAATTTGCCCGC
>JAGCRY010000206.1 GCA_017964465.1 Bacteroidales bacterium
CTCGCCCAAAATGTCCGTCAAGACAGCGACATTTCGCACATTCCAATCATCATCCTCACTGCCAAGACGAGCCGCGAATCGTTGCTCGACTGTTTCCGCAAGGGTGTTGACGATTACATCACCAAACCATTTGACGAGGCGGCTCTCAAAGCCAAAATCCTTTCTTTGATTGAAAACCGCCGCAAATTCAGTCAGAAATTCCGCGACAATATGGATTCCGAGAGCCTCAACATTCCCGAAGATTCATACGACAAGAAGTTTATCGACAAGGTATTGAAAATCATCAAGGAAAACTACCGCGAACCCGATTTTGATGTCAACGAACTCATCACGCAAATGGGCGTTTCCAAGACGTTTATGAACAAGAAGATGCAAGCCCTCACGCAGCAAAGCGCAGGGCCTTTCATCCGTGCGTACCGTCTGAAAGTGGCCCGCGACCTCATCATCAAAAACCGCATCACCCACAATATGAACATCTCCGAAATAGCCTACGAAGTCGGCTTCAACGACCCAAAATATTTCACGCGATGTTTCACCAAACAATTCGGCGTCACGCCATCGGGAATGTTGGAAGGCGCGTGAAATTTAAAAATTTCTTAATCAAACCGCAAAATACAATACACGTTGTTTTTATACCTTTGCACCGTTTTTTTAAAAGGAATACAAAACAGTGAAAAGCGTATTTAAACCCGAATTGTTCTCTGTTCTCAAACAGGGATACACAAAGAAAATGTTTCAGTCCGACCTTTTGGCGGGCATCATCGTTGGCATCGTGGCGTTGCCGTTGGCAATTGCGTTTGCCGTGGCGTCGGGCGTCAACCCGGCTCAGGGACTTGTGACGGCTATCATTGCCGGTTTCTTGATTTCGTTCCTTGGTGGCAGCCGCGTGCAGATTGGCGGGCCTACGGGCGCGTTCATCGTCATCGTGTATGGCATCGTGCAGCAATACGGACTGTCAGGATTGATGGTCTCCACAATGTTGGCGGGCGTGCTTTTGGTGCTGTTTGGATTGTTGCATTTGGGTTCGGTCATCAAGTTTATACCTCATCCGTTGGTCGTTGGCTTCACGTCGGGTATCGCGCTCACGATATTCACAACGCAGGTCAAAGACGCGCTCGGTCTCTCGGTTGACAAACTCCCCGGCGACTTCATCGGCAAATGGGGCGCGATGATTTCTGATATTGGAAGTGTCAATTTCACCGCACTCGGTCTCACCGTGTTGACCATCTTGATTTCGGTGTTTTTCGTGAAAATTACTCCAAAAATCCCTGGCTCGTTTGTTGCCATTATTATCGTAACGTTAATTTCTGCGATATTCAACCTCGATGTGGAGACCATCGGCTCTAAGTTCAACCAGATTCCGTCGTCGTTTTCGATGAGTTTCCCGGAGATAGATTGGAGCAATTTCAATAGTTACATAGGCCCCGCCGTAACGATTGCGGTGCTTGGCGCGATAGAGTCGTTGCTGTCGGCTGTCGTGGCAGACGGTATGATTGGTAGCAATCACAAATCGAACACCGAACTTATCGCCCAGGGCGTCGCCAACATCGTATCGCCGATTTTTGGCGGCATACCGGCAACAGGCGCAATTGCCCGTACCGCCACCAACGTCAAGAATGGCGGTCGCACCCCGATTGCAGGCATCGTTCACGCCATCACGCTGATGCTGATAATGTTCCTGTTTGGCAGTTATGCGGAGATGATACCGTTGTCGTGCCTTGCGGGTGTGCTGATTGTGGTAAGTTACAATATGAGCGAATGGCGTTCTTTTGTCTCCATCTGCAAGGGCAGCAAGTATGATACGGTGATTTTGGTTGTAACGTTCTTGTTGACAGTGATATTCGACCTCACCGCCGCCATCGAGGTTGGTATGGTGTTGGCATCGTTCCTCTTTATGCAGAGGATGGCGTCGCAGAGTAGCGTCATCAACGTTACACGCGATGAAGATTCGCTCGTCAATTATGGTCAGATGTTCCCCAAAGGCATTGAGGTTTACGAGATTAGCGGTCCGTTCTTCTTCGGTGCTGCCAAGAAATACCGCGAGACTCTCCGTCAGTTTGGCAACGAGGCTAAGGTGCTTGTGATTCGTATGAGGCACGTGCCTTTTATGGATGCCACTGGCGCAAGGAATTTTAGCGCGATGCTCGACGACCTCCGCGAAATCAACGTGAAAATCGTCCTTTCAGGCGTCAATGAGAGTGTATTCAAGGAACTCAACAAGACCGGCATCGTCGAAAAACTCGACAGCAAAAACGTTTGCTCAAACTTCGACATTGCTTCGCAGCGTGCCAAGGAAGTTTTGAAAGAGTTGGAGTAGCATTATTTTTTTGCCGCCTTGCAGCGGTCTGTTATTACAAAAAAAATTACCGATGATTTCGTCAGAAAATTGTCGGTAATTTTTTTTGTGCTTTTACGTCTTTTTGTTAAATTGCACCCCGGAAATAATTGATAACTATTATGGCTATTCCGAAAAAAATAATCAACCTCACCACACTTGCATTGCAAGACCGTGTGCTGACTTTCAGGGAGCGCGAGACCATAGTGGCGGAGGCGTTGGAGATGGGTGTCAGTCAAGAAGAAATTGACGTCTATCTCACCAACGCCCTCAACAAGCGACTCCAAAGTTACACCAAAGAAGAACTCGGCTCGTGCCCCGGCTGCGGACACGGTGTACCACTCATCGCCGACCAATGCCCGTATTGTGGAACTATGCTGCAAAGTAATGAAAATAACGCAGTTCCTCCGCCATATCCTGGTTCTTTCAATGTGTCGGGCAAGGCGGCACAAATCATCAATCAGGAAAACATCAACACTGAACAGGAAAAGAAGAAAAACTGTCCTAAATGCGGCGCACCGTATCCGCTCGTAAGCAACATCTGCTCTCACTGTGGATATGTTCTGCACGAACAGAGGAGTTCTGACCTCAATATAAAGAATCTTATCGACAATATCAACAACAGCATCTCCAAGTTGGAGCATTGTCCAAATCCGACTCTATTTCAGATTTTTGGCTACAACAAAAACCTGTTGTTCATATCGTTGTGTTTTGTATTTGGCTATCTCGCTGGTTACGGCGAAAGGGGCTATACGGGATTGTGTTTCGTGTTTTTTATGATTTTTTTGTATGTCACATGGAAAAAATTCAAAACCGAATCCCCGGTTACTATTGCCGACGAGACGTTTTTCTACGCGCTCAACTACCACGCGATGTATTCGCGACAGGTGGACACTTTGTACGGCGACAATCAAGAGGCTAAAAATCTTCTCGACAAATATCAGGGAGTTATCAATGGTCTTGAACAACAGCGAAAGACCACCCGCAACAATCAGTTTATAAGCCTTGCGTGCTTTGTGGTGTCGCCACTGATATTTGTGCTGCTGCATCTCCTATTGTCGTCGTCGCCCAAGGAGGCGTATCAAAAAGCGATGGACAAATATCCTGCTGTTTTTGAAGTGTCGGCTATCCAAAAAAGCCTCCACCCTTATCCGGAAAAAATGGGTGTGTCTCCTGATTTGCAGGTCTATATGAGGGCTACGGACGATGCCAATCTCACTTTTGACGTCGTGGATGACATTAAAGGTTTTTATACGATGCGAATCAATCAGGTGAAAATCTCGTCCACAGGCAAGGAGTTTGATGGTATGGACACCTGCCAATTCAGTGTGGCTATATGGGACAAGAATGAAAATGCCTTCCAGTATCCGTTCCTAATGTTTGACTATTACATCGACAGAACCACCACAAAACCTGATTATTATACAGGTAGATTTGTCAAGAATATGCTGAAAGAAGGCAAGGGAGAGATTTACGTTGATTTTATTTGCCTTGACACGATTCGCTCGAACAACCTGCCCAAAATAATTGCCGACAGTGTGTACTATTATACAATTTACCCTAAAAAACGTTGACTATGAACCAGACATCGAAAGAATCATTTCATCGCCTTTCTGCGGAATTGGAAGACCTTCTGCGGAAGTACAAAAAATCTTTCCCCTACAATTACGGATCGTTGTTGAGGCGGTATGCAGCGTTCAGTTTCGCAATAATTGTTCCGCTTGTCTTCGTTAGTTATGTCTCAAAGCGCGATCTTGAACCCACTACGAATAGCATAGTATTGTCTGTGCTGATTGCTTTGGCGGCATACGGGTTGATTGTGTTTTTTCACAGAAAACCTAAGGGCGACTCAGATGTTTTGCCCGACATCCTCGACACTCAGGAAAAACTGAAAAGTTACGAGGAATACCCGGATGTGAAGGAGTATCTTAAATGTTATGAAGATGAGTTGCAGAAGGCTGCTGTCCAAAAAAATAAGTTCATCAAAAACACCAACATTATTTTTGGAGCCTTGTTGTTGCTTGGCATTGTGGTGTTTTTAGTTGATATGGCTCACACCAGGAGTGTCCGTTATGAATTGTTGAGCAATGTCCGCGACACTGGCAAGTATTACGACTTGCTGGACCTTGAAAGTGAAGTCCCGTTTTTTACGATGAAACCTTATAAGACAGATATTTCCGGCGTTAATGCCAAATTGGAAAGCCAGACAGTTGACGTTTATTTTGTGGAAACAGTTACAAGCCCCTATCTGCGAATCCCCACGCCTAAGATTTCGGGCGGCGTGGATGTTGACGTGTTTCGCCTGATTATTACAGACGAAAACGGCAAAGCCGTAAATCTGTGTCCGCCAATTGATTTCTCGGCTACTGCCAACGTCAAATTTGTGGATTCGTATCTGATTTGCGATTTTGGGGGCACTTCATTCGATAAAGCATTTGACGTCAAAAAGACCTTGCTCTACCTCAAAGAGCACAAGGACAATCTTCGTTTCATTGTGCAAAAATTGTTTTAGTAAGAAATTATGGCAGTGAGGTTTACAGCAAAAACGTTTGCTCAAACTTCGACATCGCCTCGCAGAGGGCTAAGGAAGTGCTGAAAGAGTTGGAGTAGGTTTAATAAAACATTGTCTTGACAATACAAATTGCGTTGTTGTACGAACCCGGCATAATGACATTGATGAGGCAATTGGTGTCGAGAACGATTTTCATCTGTTGTAAGGTGTTCTTGTATGTTGGTTAGCCCATTCGTCCAATGTCTGTTGAGTTATGTTGTTTTCCCTTTGGAAATTGAGCAACATTTCGTCTGTTTTTTTACGGTAGAATTGCAGCAAAATGTCTTGCAATTCTTGTTGCTCTTGTTCAGTATCTATGTACGACATCAATTTTATGATATTGAGTTGTACGGGATTGAGTTGTCTCGTTGCTAACATTTTTATTTGTTTTAGTGATGTCGCAAATGTAAAACTTTTATTCTGATTTAACAAGGCATATTAAGAAATATTTTTTTGCACGTCAACAATTTTTTTGCTAATGCGCTGCAAACGAGTAAGCCAACAAAGACTTTTTTAGTGTTAACAACAAAAAAATGCGAAACAGCCATTTCCGAAATGGCTGTTTCGCATTTTAGCGTATTAAGATATGGCAATTAAAAAATGATTATTTGCCAAAAAACTCCTCAAACAATTCTGCCGTCTTCTCTATTCCTTCTCTGATTTCGCTCAGGAGGATGTATTCGTCGGCGGTGTGGGAGCGGTTGGAGTCGCCGGGACCCATTTTGAGACTTGCATACGGCATCACGGCGCGGTCGGATGTGGTGGGCGACCCAAACAATTTGAAGCCTTTTGCAGCGGCGAGTCGGATGAACGGGTGGTTTTCGTCGATGTGCGACGATTTGAGTTTGAAACTCCTCGGCTTTACTTCCGTGTCCTTGTTAGGGATGTTTTGGCGGATGATGTCGAGAATTTCCTGATGCGTGTATTTTTCGGTGATGCGCACATCCACCATAAAAGTACATTCGGCGGGGATTACGTTGTGCAATGTTCCTGCATTGACGCCCGTAACGGTGCATTTGACGTCACCAAGCCACGGCGATGATTTTTCAAACTTGTAGTTGCGCAGCCAGTTGATGTCGTCCATCGCCTTATAAATAGCGTTGATGCCGGTATTGCGGGCGGCGTGTCCGGTCTTGCCGTGCGCGGTGCAGTCGAGCACGAGGATGCCTTTTTCGGCGACAGAAATCTCCATACAAGTCGGCTCGCCAACCACTGCAAATTCTATCGGCGGCAGTTTGTCGAGGATGCTCATTACGCCGTTTTCGCCCGAATTTTCTTCCTCGGCGGTGGGCGCGATTATGAGGTTGTACGTCAGGTTGTCCTGGTCATAAAAATACAGGAACAATGTAATCAAATTGATGAGCGGGCCGCCTGCGTCGTTGCTGCCGAGACCATAAAGAACGCCGTCCTCCACGTCGGGGCTGAACGGGTCGCGAGTGTATGTCTTGGCGGGCAACAC
>JAGCRY010000207.1 GCA_017964465.1 Bacteroidales bacterium
AAAATTTCTTTATTCTTTACAGACTGCAAAGTAAATCAATTTATTACACATAAACAAACTTTTCGAGAAGTTTTTTTAGTTTTTGTGTATTTTTTTTGATGACAACTTCACATTACACCGCCAACAATCTGACAATCAAACTATTGGCGGCAAAAAACACCTTTCTCCCCTACTCCAACATCGCGAGAAAATCTTCTTCGGAGATGATTTTTATGCCCAATTTTTCGGCTTTTTGCACCTTCGACGCGCCCGGTTTGGCTCCGGCAACGATGAAAGATGTCTTGGCGTTGACTCCCGATTGAAGTTTTCCGCCGTTGTCCTCCACCATTTTTTCGAGTTCGGAGCGGCGTTGCGGCGTCGCAAATGAACCGGTTACGATGATGTTTTTGTCGGAGAGTTTGTCGGACTTCGGGGCGAGGTCTTCGGCAACGTCGAGAGCCATTTGAAGTTCCGCTTCTCTCAAACGCTGTATCAACTTGATATTGTTGTCGTTGTGCATCCAATCAAAAATGCTTGTGGCAATGCCGATGCCAACGTCCTTGACCTCCGCAAGTTGCTCGAGGGTGGCATTGGCTATGGAATCTATGTCGTGGAACTTCTTCACCAATATCTTCGCCGAGCCTTCGCCTACATACCTGATTCCCAATGCATAAAGCACACGGTCAAACGGCACTTGCTTGGATTTTTCGATGCTTTGGATAAGGTTTTCCGCCGACTTCCTGCCCTGACGCTCCAATCCTTCAATGTCTGAAACTTTAAGTGAATACAAGTCGGCTATGTCGTTGATTAAATGGGCTTTATACAACTGTTCGATTGTTGCCTCGCCGCAATTGATGTCCATAGCCTTGCGCGTCACAAAATGGATGATTTTGCCGGTGATTTGAGGCGGACAGTTGGCGTAATTGGGGCAATAATAACCCGACTCGCCCTCGTTGCGCACGAGAGCCGCACCACAGACGGGACAATTTTCTATATATTTAATAGGTGTGGCGCCTGGCTCGCGGAGATTCTCGTCAACGCGGGTGATTTTTGGGATTATCTCGCCGCCCTTCTCGATATAAACGGTGTCGCCGTTGTGGAGGTCGAGGCTGCGGATGAAGTCGGCGTTGTTCAATGTGGCGCGTTTGACCACCGTACCCGCAAGATGCACCGGCGTAAGGTTGGCGACAGGCGTTACAATGCCCGTCCTACCTACCTGATAATCAATGGACAACAACTTTGCCGCCGCTTCCTCCGCCTTGAATTTGTAGGCGATTGCCCAACGTGGAGTTTTGGCTGTGAAGCCAAGGCGGTCGCGCTGCGCCATCGAATCCACCTTCAATACAATGCCATCGATGTCGTATGGAAGTTTTTCACGCTCCTTGTCCCAATAGTTGATAAAATCCCAAACCTCGTCGATATTTTTGGCGAGTTTGGTGTTTTCCGAAACCTTGAATCCCCACGACTTAGCCTGCGCCATATTTTCGGTGTGAGAATCCGTAGGCAACTGATCCATAAGGAGATAGTATAGGTAACAATCGAGTCCGCGCTTGGATACTGCGGCGGAATTTTGGGTTTTCAACGCTCCGGCGGCTGCATTGCGGCAATTTGCAAGGGGCGGCTCGCCGATTTCAAGGCGTTCTGCATTGAGGCGTTTGAACGATTCGTGGGGCATCAATATCTCGCCGCGTATCTCAAAATCGTCGGGGTATCCCGCGCCCGTCAATCTCAAAGGTATTGATTTGATGGTTCTTACGTTGTTAGTAACGTCGTCGCCCTTCTGACCGTCGCCACGTGTCAGGGCGCGTACAAGCCGTCCGTCGTGGTAAGTGAGCGAGATTGACGTACCGTCAAATTTCAGTTCGCACGAGTAACTGAACTCCTCGCCCTCAGGCAAGAGTTTGCGTATCCTCGCGTCAAAATCGCGGAGTTCGCCCTCGCTGTAAGTATTTGCAAGTGAGAGCATTGGATAACGGTGCTCCACCTGTTGGAACTCCTGATTCCTATCGTCCCCCACCCTATGCGTCGGCGAATCGGGGTCGTCGAGTTCGGGGTATTGAGCCTCCAAGTCCTGCAATTCGCGCATCTTCATATCATACTCATAGTCAGACACATCCGGCTGCGCAAGGACGTAATATT
Organism: Bacteroidales bacterium; assembly: GCA_017964465.1. GTDB lineage: Bacteria > Bacteroidota > Bacteroidia > Bacteroidales > UBA3824 > UBA3824. The sequence goes on from JAGCRY010000207.1 coordinate 2,119, forward strand.
TGTAGTTGCACTCGTTGAGAAACTCGCGGAGCTGCATTACTTTGTGTTCAAAAAGGTTCATAAGTTGTTTACAGTTATTATGAAGTCAAGATCCATATAATCATTACGAGGCAAAAGAAGATAACCGTCATTATTAAAAGCATAAAGTTTTTCAATTCCGGTTGGTCTCTTAAATTGCGCACGTTCTTTTATGCCTATCATCTTATAATCAACCTTCTTTGCGGATTTTCCAACGACAGCCTCAATTCTTGAAACCAAAAACTCTGCAAAAGGTTTCGATATTTTAAGTTGTTTTTCAGGACTTACATTTGTATTTTTGAGTTCAACAAGAAAAACATACAAACAGATGTCATTCTCGGCAAAAACTATATAATCACAATTCTGTTTATAACCTGTTTTATTTTGAAAATATGGGAATAAATCTTTTTGCGTATCAAAACGACAAACATAAAATGACAAACCTTTGTTGCTTCTGATTTCAACATTCATACGGAAATGATTACCATTACAATCAATATTATCTTCTGTAAGTGTAGAAACCCCAGGCAATTGATATTCAACAGCAATTGCATTCTTGATTTTATTAATCATTTCTGTGTTCTGTTTCATTTTGCCGCGATTTTAGTGAATAATACAATTCTTCGGACGCTTCATTTATGCTATTGATTGCAGCGTCTATGGTCGGAACATCAAAGCCTGTTTCTGTTACATCAAGATTTTCAACTGTAACAAGATTCTCCTTGTCAAAATTGAACATATATGCAGCAACGTCATTGTTTTTCAACATCATAGATTTGTCGTAACCCATTTTTGAAAAAGACTGCATATCATTGTCCGACACACCCGAAAGCATTATCAAATTGTTGAACTCTCTTATAATGTAATCGCTATGCGTACTGATTACGAGTTTGATACCCATATTCACCATCTGCGCAAAAATTCGTGCAAGCAAAATTTGATTGTCGGGATGAAGATTCAT
>JAGCRY010000208.1 GCA_017964465.1 Bacteroidales bacterium
ATTCTCCAAAAATCCCAAAAAATACTACGCTTGGGGCATTAACGGTATGTTGAACATTGTTTATAGATTCTAACGGCTATGAAGAAGTTTTTTATCATAATGGCAATTGCTTGTGCGGCTGCGTCTTGCGGCGAACAAGATTGGGCGGATCAGCCGTCGTATTTCGACAATGAAAACTACGCGCCCCACGGTTTCCCATACGGCAACAATTCGCTTGTCTGCACCAACCAGATGACTATCAGCGAATTGAAGTCGAAATATGAATCTGCAATCACCTCCAACAAGACCATTGCCATCGAGGGCGGCGGTCAGATTGTTGGCAAAATCGCCGGCAACGACATCGGCGGCAATCTCTTCAAGGAGATTTACATCCAGGACAATACCGGCGGCATTTCGCTCCGCATTGATGAATATTCGTTGTATGCCTATCTGCCTGTTTCTGAGGAAATTATGATAGATCTCGACGGAATGTACATTGGCGGCTACGGCACCAATCCGCAGTTAGGAACGCTCTACAACAATTCTGTGGGCAGGATGAGCCAAATTTTTTGGTCTGAACATTTCAGGATAATCACGGCGGCAGATGGCAGCGTCAAGCCCAAGGAAATATATTCGATGTCAGATTTCACGCGGGACGACATTTGCAAGGTTGTTACTATCAAAAATGTATCCTTCGTGGACGCCGACGGCAAGACGGCATATTCTGACGGCGTTTCCAACTACACCAACCGCTCTGTCAACGAATTGACGAGCAAATTTGTGGTCAGGACGAGTTCTTACGCCGATTTTGCCAAGACTCCGCTCCCAAAAGGCAAGGTGGATTTGACGGGAATTTTGACCGTTTACAACAGCACGTGGCAGTTGTTGATACGGTCGGAGAAGGACGTGAAGCCATTACAATAACGAAACAATCATAAAACCCGATACAAAATGAAAAGATTTATAAATTCACTTTCGGCGGCGATGTTTGCGGCGATGTTGCTGCCAGCGTGTGTTGATACGCACGACGAGTTGCCGTATGTTGATCCCAACGTCCAGCATCGTCAAGACGCTGAGAATCAGGAACAACAGCAACAGGAGGAGGGCGTTTTTATCAGTGAGACGTTCACCTCGACTCTTGGCGGCTGCAAGAGTGCCTCCGATGGCGTGGCGTTTGTCATCGACCATTCCACCGCAAAAATCACCGGCTACGAAAACAGCACTTACACCCCGACCACAGCCTATCTCGTAAGCCCTACCATCGACCTCAGCGCGGCGGGCGAGGCTTATTACACTTTTGAACACATCATTGCCTACGAAAAGGGCGATGTACTTGAAAACGAGGTGTTTATGGTTTCGACGGATTATAATGGCGACGCCGCCAAAGCCACTTGGACTGCGCTCCCGATTACTGCCGTTGTCAATGCTGGCAAGCCCGACGATTGGAACGCTTTCACGACTTCCACTTTCAATATCCCTGCCGACTACCTCAAAAACGGCGTTACGTTTGCATTCCGCTACAAATGCACCGACAAGGCAGCCGCAACTTGGGAAATCCGCAATTTTAAGGTTGTGAAAGGCTCTGCCACCGAGACCGCCAAGTACGAAAAACCGACCGTCAAGGAATCCTCGTTGGAAAATCCGCTCACGGTGAGCGAGGCTCTCTCCACTCCTACTTCCGATTCCGACAAGAGTTACGTGAAGGGCTACATTGTGGGTTATGTTGACGGTCAAAAACTCGACGAAGGCGCCAAGTTTGCCGCCGACGGCTGCACCGTGGAATCCAACATCCTCATCGCCGACAATGCCAACGAGAAGGACGTCGCCAAGTGCATCCCCGTACAGTTGACAGCCAACACCAAGCATCGCACATCCCTCAATCTCAAAGACAATGCCGGCATCATTGGCAAGGAAGTGGTTTTGGGCGGTTACATTCAGGCTTATTTTGGTGTCAATGGCTTGAAATCGCCGTTCTATTCGGCTCTCGACGGCAAGGTGATTGACGCGCCCGCCTCAGCGACAGGTTTTGAGGGCGACGATTTCACCAAGGAAAAGGTTACAGAAATCAATGTTGACTTCACCAAGTCAATCGACAAATTCTCCATCTATAATTTCAAGAAACCCGACGAAGTGGCTCACGTATGGGCGCAGGGTTCGCAGTACGGAATGAAGGCTACTGCAAATGTCAACAAAATCAGTTATGAATCAAAGGCTTGGCTCATTTCTCCGAGCGTTGACCTCTCGGCTTGCGACAAGGTGGAATTTTACTTCGACCACGCCGCCAATTATTTGAGCGAAGGCGGCGCAGAAGCCGATTGCGCGGTTTATGTTTCCAAGGATTACCAGGGCGGCGACCCCAGCCAGGCTACTTGGACAAAACTCACCCTCACCACTTGGGCAAAGGATTGGACTTTTGTTGACAACACCCTCGACCTAACAGAATACAAGGGCGACAATGTACACATCGCGTTTGAATACACTTCCACAGCCACCAACGCCTGCACATTCGAGACAAAGAACGTATATCTCGGCGCGTCGCGTGCCGCCGAAGTTCCTGTTTCGGGTTTCGACGGCGCAAACACCATCAAGCCCGCTGCGTTGCCTTTTGAATACAATTTCAAGACTAATGTGAGCCTTGGCGATTTCGTAGTCTATGATGCAAAACGTTTCGCCTCCAAGGACGAACACATCTGGACGGCTGGCAAATACGGCGCAACGGCTGTCGCAAATGCAGAATCCGAAAGTTGGTTTATATCGCCGATTTTCACCCTCGAAAGCGGTAAGGAA
>JAGCRY010000209.1 GCA_017964465.1 Bacteroidales bacterium
GTTTGATTGTCAGATTGTTGGCGGTGTAATGTGAAGTTGTCATCAAAAAAAATACACAAAAACTAAAAAAACTTCTCGAAAAGTTTGTTTATGTGTAATAAATTGATTTACTTTGCAGTCTGTAAAGAATAAAGAAATTTTAGACAAAAACAAAGAATAAGAAATGTCACGTATTTGCGAAATCACAGGCAAAAAGGTAGCGAGGGGCAACAATGTATCGCACTCTCACAGGAAGACCAAGAGGACTTTTATGCCTAACTTGCACACCAAGAAATTCTATCTTGAGGAGGAAGACCGTTGGGTAACGCTCAAGGTGTCTGCCGCCGCCATCCGTTCTATCAGCAAGAACGGCCTCAAGGCTACATTGGACAAAGCCGTTGAAAAGGGCTTTATGGCCGGCTATTAATTCAATTAAACTGAACGTAAAAAACTAAAAAAACAAAATGGCAAAGAACAAAAACAGGGTTCAGGTGATTCTCGAATGTACCGAGCAAAAAGAATCGGGTGTTCCCGGTATGTCTCGCTACATCACCACCAAGAACAAGAAGAACACCACGGGTCGTCTCGAACTCAAGAAGTACAACCCGTACTTGAAGAAATACACTATTCACCGCGAAATCAAGTAAAACATCATAAGAAATGGCAAAGAAAGTAGTAGCAACCCTCAAGAAAGAGGATGCAGGCAGCGCGCTCACCAAGATTGTGAAGGCTGTAAGGTCTCCCAAAACCGGCGCATATTGCTTCAAGGAGTTGGTAGTTCCCGCTACAATGGCGAAGGAAGCCCTCAAGGATTTGAAGTAGGACAACGATTCAACATCAAGATATTACAAGAAAAGTTGGAAGCCAAAACCTCGGCGACCAACTTTTTTTGTTTTCAGTTGAAAAAAAATTCCAAATATGCTTGGCGGTTACAAAAATAATATCTAATTTAGCACGGTGTAATGTAATGTGTTACAAGTAACACGCTGACAACAAATATTTTAGAATAAAAACAATGGGTCTTTTCGGATTTTTTTCAAAAGAGAAGAAAGAAAGCCTCGACAATGGCTTGGCTAAGACAAAGGAAAGTGTCTTCAAGAAGATTCAGCGCGCAATCGTCGGCAAATCAAAGGTGGACGACGAGGTGCTTGACAACCTTGAGGACGCGCTCATAACGTCCGACGTGGGTGTGGACACCACCTTGAAAATCATCAGGAGGCTCGAGGAGCGTGTCGCAAGGGACAAGTACGTCAATACTTCCGAACTCAACAAGATTCTCAAGGAGGAAGTGGTCTCGTTGCTCAATGAGAACGAGGGCAACAATTTCACCGACAGCATCGTCACCAAGGACGGCATGCCGTATGTGATTATGGTCGTAGGCGTCAACGGCGCGGGCAAGACCACCACAATCGGCAAACTCGCCAATCAATTCAAGGCGGCGGGCAAGAAGGTCTTCATCGGTGCCGCCGACACATTCCGTGCCGCAGCCGTGGAACAGTTGGAGATTTGGGCGCAGAGGGCTGACGTTACAATCGTAAAACAGGCTATGGGCGCGGATCCGGCGTCGGTGGCTTTCGACACCCTCAATTCTGCCGTCGCTAACAAAGCCGATGTGGTTCTGATAGATACGGCTGGTCGCCTCCACAACAAGATTAACCTTATGAACGAACTCGCCAAGATAAAGCGCGTGATGACAAAGGTGATTCCCGACGCGCCGCATGAGGTGCTACTTGTGCTCGACGGCAGCACTGGTCAGAACGCTTTTGAACAGGCTAAGCAATTCACGAAGGCTACGGAAGTCAATGCCCTCGCCCTCACCAAACTCGACGGCACGGCAAAAGGCGGCGTCGTAATCGGCATCAGCGATCAATTCAAGATTCCCGTGAAGTACATCGGCGTTGGCGAGAAAGTTACCGACCTGCAATTGTTTGACAAAGAGCAATTTGTGGATTCGTTGTTCAAATAATCGATATTAGATGAAACCTCATACGGAGATTTATTTTGCCCCGTTGCAAGGCTTTACAGATTATGTTTACCGCAATTTTTATGCGGAGACGTTTGACGGTGTGGAAAAGTTTTTCACGCCGTTTTTGCGTGTAGAGGGGGGCGAGGTGCGCAGGAAGGATGCCGTGGATCTTGAGATGACAGCCAACCGCTCAATCACTGTGCCGCAGATAATCGCCAATTGCAGCGAAGATGTAGATATATTGGCGCAACTCGTTTTGAATAAAGGATTTGAGCATTGCGACATTAATTTTGGTTGCCCCTTCCCCCAACAGACCCACAAGATGCGCGGTGCGGGCATTTTGCCTCATCCCGACAAGGTTGCGGAAGTTTTGAAGGCGGCGGCTAAGTATCCTGAATTGAAGTTTTCGGTGAAGATGCGCCTCGGAAACACCGACAAAACCGAGTGTTTGGCTATTGTTGACATTCTTAACGATGCGCCGCTTTCATTCGTTACCGTACATCCGCGCATCAGCAAACAGATGTATTCTGGTGCGATTGATATGGCGATGTTTCAAGAATTGACGTCCAAAATCAATCACCCAACAGTCTATAATGGCGACATCGCCACCGTGGATGATATTCATCGTATTACGTCGCAATTTCCTAATATAAAGGCTGTTATGATTGGTCGTGGATTGTTGGCGAATCCCTGTTTGGCGCAAGATTATATGGCGGATGGCAATTCTGGTTTTGATGTCAAAATCTATATGAATTTCATTAACAACCTTTTGCACGGCTATCTCGCGCAGTATGACAATTCAGAATATATGGCTCTCGATAAGATGAAGACGTTTTGGGCGTATCCGCCGCTCGGTGTCAACAAAAAACATGTAAAGGACATTCAGAAGTCCCGCACGATTTCAGAATTTGTAATGAAAGTGGCAGTCGCGGTCAATAAATTGTAGAGACGCAAAATTTTGCGTCTCTACCTTCAATAAATTTCACAAAAAAAACGACCGGGAGTAATCGCTACTGCCGGTCGCCTTGAAAAATTAACCTATGTATGTCTAATGATGATGATTATTATACAAGACCTTGTGCGAGCATTGCGTCAGCCACTTTCACGAAGCCGCCGATGTTTGCGCCCTTCACGTAGTTGATGTAACCACCTTCCTCAGTACCGTACTTAACGCAGGTCTTGTGGATGTTGATCATGATCTGGTGGAGTTTTGCATCAACTTCCTCGCGAGTCCAAGAGAGACGCTCGGAGTTTTGAGACATTTCGAGACCCGAAACCGATACACCGCCGGCGTTGGATGCCTTGCCGGGAGAGTAGAGAATCTTGGCGTTCTGGAACACTTCGATTGCTTCGGGGAGTGAAGGCATGTTAGCACCTTCGCATACGCACATACAGCCGTTGGCGATGAGAGCCTTTGCATTTTCCTCGTTTACCTCGTTCTGGGTAGCGCAGGGCATTGCGATGTCGCATTTGATGCCCCAAGGACGCTGGCCTTCGAGATATTCAACGCCGGGGAAGTTGTCTGCGTATTCTTTGATACGGCCGCGACGAACGTTCTTCAAGTCCATAATCCAAGCGAGTTTCTCAGCTGTGATACCGTCCTTGTCGTAAACTGTGCCGTTGGAGTCGGACATTGTAACAACCTTTGCGCCGAGTTGGAGACATTTCTCAACTGCGTACTGAGCAACGTTGCCCGAACCAGAGATTGTAACGGTCTTGCCAGCAATCTTGTCGTTCTTTGTAGCGAGCATTTCCTGTGCAAAGTAAACTACGCCGTAGCCAGTAGCCTCGGGACGGATGAGCGAACCACCCCAGCCAAGACCCTTGCCGGTAAGAACGCCGGTGAACTCGTTGCGAAGCCTCTTGTACTGACCGAAGAGGAAGCCAATCTCACGACCACCTGTACCTATATCACCTGCGGGAACGTCGGTATCTGCGCCGATGTGCTTAGAGAGTTCAGTCATGAAACTCTGGCAGAAACGCATAACCTCATTGTCTGACTTGCCTTTGGGATCGAAGTCTGAGCCACCCTTGCCGCCGCCCATGGGGAGTGTGGTGAGGGAGTTTTTGAATACTTGCTCGAAAGCAAGGAACTTCAAGATGCCGAGGTTTACAGTGGGGTGCAAACGGAGACCGCCTTTGTAAGGTCCGATTGCGCTGTTCATCTGGATGCGGAAGCCACGGTTGATCTGGATTTCGCCCTTGTCGTCAAGCCACGGAACGCGGAACATGATAACGCGCTCAGGTTCAACCATGCGCTCGAGGATTTTGCCCTTCTTGTACTTGGGGTTCTCGTCGATGTAGTCCATGAGGGACTCTACCACTTCCTTAACAGCCTGGTGGAACTCGGTCTCACCGGGGTTCTTGGCGATAACTTTCGCCATGAAGTCGTTGACTTCTTTCTTGGATTGCTCAGTCATTTTTATTTAATGTTTTTTGTATAGTTTCTGTTTTTGATTTTGACGATGCAAAATTATTACTTTATAATGTGCCTTCCAAATGTTTCAGGTGGATTTACGTGTTTTACGTATCACATCCCATCGACCATCACAAACGCCGCCCAGTACTTCGGGTTTGGGTATTTTTCACGGACTGCTTGTACGGCGGTGAGAAAGGCGGCGCGTTTGGATTGTCCGGTGGTGAGGCGTTTGAAAAATTCTGTCATGAGGAGTTCCGTGGATTCGTCGGCAACGCTCCATAGAAATGTGAAAGGTTGAAGAGCGCGGTGGCATAGTATGGGGCATCTTCGCCAGACGTCTTCTTGATGGTTTTTACCACTGAGTTTTCAAGTTTTATAGCCTCGGCAAAGTCGCCTTTCTCATTGTAGATAAAGGCAATGTTGCTCAATGCTGAGGTGTATTCGTCGGATTCTTCGCCCATGATTCTCTTGAAAATATCCACTGCGTTTTTTTGGTGTCTTAAGGCTTCATCGAGATCTCTTGCGTTAAAATATTGTCCGGTGATGTAAGTTTCGCAGATTGCAATTCCATATTCAGCACGATTGTAGTTTTCATGCGAAGGGTCGAGTTGGATTTTGTCCAGTGAGTCGCACTTTTTCAGTAGTATGATCGCCTCATCGTATTGTCCTGCGTCGTAGAGTTCGTTTGCGCGGTTATAAAGTTGGTTAGACTCCGTGCTCTGCGGCGTGGCGAGTAGCGGGAGTAGCATGAAGATTAATGTGATGATGTGTTTCATTTTGTGATTGAGTTTTTAATTTGTCTGCAAAATTGGGGATTTTTTCGGAATTGTCGAGTGTTTTGGATGAAAAAAATTTTTGTTTTTGAATAAAATGATTGTACATTTGCAACGAAGAAAACACATACATTAATAACAACAATCGAAATACTATGAAACCAATTGCAGATTCAGAACTGATGTTGAATGACGACGGTTCTATTTTCCACTTGCACCTCCAGCCGGAAGAACTGGCGGAGAATGTGATACTCGTGGGCGACCAGGATCGCGTGGACATCGTTGCAGAAAACTTTGACACTAAGGAAATTGTAAAACACAACCGCGAGTTCCGCACCATCACCGGCACAAAGAATGGAAAGCGCATCAGCGTCCTTTCTACTGGTATCGGTACCGACAATATCGACATTGTGCTTACCGAACTCGACGCGCTTGCTAACATCGACTTTGAGACTCGTATTGTGAAACCGGAGCACAAGACGCTAAATCTCGTCAGGATAGGCACTTGTGGCTCGTTGCAGCCCGACATTCCGACCGGCTCTCCCGTTTTGACGGCTATTGCGGGTGGTTTGGATGGCCTTCTCAATTTCTACGCCGACAGGGACAAGGTGTGTGACCTCGAACTCGAAGACAAGTTCATGAAGTTCACAAACCGCAACGCCAAACTCGCCGTGCCGTATTTTGTGCCGTCGTCGCCTGAATTGGTGAAGAAACTCTCAAAATTCCGCGCCGGCATCACTCTTTCCGCCCCTGGTTTCTATGGTCCTCAGGGCAGGGAGGTAAGGCTTCCAATCGTCGATCCCGACATCAATGTCAAACTTGAGGCGTTCGAGTATAAAGGCATGAAAATCAACAATTACGAGATGGAGTCGTCCGCCATCAACGGTCTCGGTCAACTCCTCGGACACAATACGGCGACGGTTTGCCTCGTTATTGCAAACAGACGTTGTTTTGAGTTTGCGCCGAACTACCGCAGCGCAATGCCCGACCTCGTGAGCGATGTTGTGAACATCTTGACACAGTAAATGAAAAAATGACACAGAAGGAGACAGAAGCGTTGATAAGGTTGCTGGACGACCCCGAGAGGGCTGTCTATAAGGCGGTCAGGAAAAAGATTTTGGCAGAAGGCGCCAATATCCTTCCTGACCTCACTAAGGCGTGGCAGGACGCGAAGGCGACCGGCAACGGCGGCGCTCTCCTTATGTCGAGGTTTGAGGCTTTGGTGCCGCTTTTGCAAAACAATCTCGTGGTTTCGCAGATTGAGCAATGGACATCAAAGCCTTACGACCTCAGACATATTGCGTGGCTTGTGTCGCGGCTGGATGATTTTGCGCTCGACCGTGAGGTTTTTGATGAAGGGCTCGATTCATTCAAGGCAATGTTCCCCGCATACAATCCCGCCAATTTTACTCCGTTAGAACAAGTGAGGATGTTCAACAATGTGTTTTTCAATAAGATGGGCTTCCGTCCCGTCACAAACAATGACTATTACAATCCTCAAAACTGCATACCTTATAAAGTGATGCTCAACAAGATAGGCAACCCCGTGTCGCTTGCGCTGATTTACATGATATTGGCGGACGAGTTGGGGATGCCTGTGTATGGAGTCAACCTTCCAAAAAATTTCATTCTTGCATATTCCGAAGACCAGCGCCGCGCTTCGTTCTACATCAATCCTATGTCGATGGGTGTGATGTTTGAAAAACCCGAAATAGACCGTTTCCTACAGGAAATCAAGTTGAAGCCCGAACAACAATTTTATGTGCCATGCGACGCTCTGACAATTGTAAAACGCCTTCTCTGCCGCCTTGAACTGTCTTACCGCTCAAAGAATGACGCCCGCCGCTCCGACATTGCATTGAAGGCGTTGAACTCGCTCGGCGAGCCGTTGAACAAGGTTATTGACTGGGAATAAAAAATCAAAACCCTTCGGGACGTTTGAAAACGAAAATCGACGGCAAAGTGCTGCCGGCTTTCAGGCCGATTTCCTCGCCATATTTTGAGACGGGGGCGTTGTTGTTGTCCATGCCGATGAAAATCGCGTCGTCGGTGATGAGGAGAGCCTCAGCCATTCCAAATTTTGCGGTGTAGATATGCTCCTTGCCATTGTTTGAGTAGCGGCGGAACGAATATTGGGTTTTCTCCTTGGTTTTCACGTCAAGGCGCACCACAAGGCAGTTTGCGCGGTCGAGAATATAAAGGTAGCCGCCGACGAATTTCATGTCTGAAATATTGCCGTCGTCGCTCTTCACAATGTCGTCAAAGTCGGTGTGGAACTCGTTTTTGATGATGTCGTATGAAAACAGGCGGCGAGGGTCGCGCTCCTTTGCAAAATAGATTGTATTGTTCTCTCTATCAACGGCAAAGCCCTCGATGCCAGCGTTTGACGCGCCCCATTTTGAAAGGTCGGATTCAATCTTTGTGAAGTCGGCGGGCATGAGTTCAAAATCGCCTTTGTCGTTCTGGATGAAAATCTTGTTTTCAATTTCTGCCGAAATGACGAGGCGTCCGTTGTAGGTGTCCACAGCCTCAATGTCGCATTTTGAGGTCGTGGTGTCGATACCTTTGGCGCAGTAGCTCAACAGAAATTCGCCGGTGGAAGTGGTGTCGAAATAATAGATGTCGGTTGTCCATTCCTTGTCTGCAATGCAGATTTTTTTGTCGTTGTAGAGCGCGAAGCCGCTGAGGTCGAACTGTTTGGACGAAACATCCAAGTCACTTTTGCCGAGCATGTAGAAGCTCTTGGGGTGGAGGAGTTCGAGTTGTGGGACGCTCGGGTCCTGGTTCACTTGGGCGACTTCGAGAGAGTCGCCCGACTGTGTGTTGGCATTGTTAGTTTGTGTGTTGGCATTGCGGCACGACATTGTTGAAATTGCGATGCAAATCACAGCCAACTGTATGATTGTCAAAAAGTTTCTTTTCATTTTTGTATGTTTTTTTTCACGGTAAATTTTCTATCGAACCATGACTTTCTGAGTCTTTGTGGCGGTTTTCACGATGTAGATGCCGGGGGTTGAAATTGGAATCTCAATGTGCTGATTGTCAGGTTTTATAGTTTTCACTATGCGACCGTTGATATCAGAGATGAAGATTGATGAGCCGGCGTTTTCCACAATTATCATGTCCGAATGAGACCAAATACGCGCCTGTGTTTGGGCGTTTGGTGAGAGTTCGGAGACTGGGGTGCTGAAGTCGCCTTTGAAGTCCTGATTTTGAAGGTCTCCGTTTATGTTTGCAAAGCTCAACGGGCTGAAAGTCTTGTTGTTGTAGTAGGCATAAAGGCTGCCCGAATAGCCCCTGTCAAGTTGGATGCTGTATTTTCCGTTGCGGTCTGTGACGGTCACATTTTCGTCGCTCGCCCATACTTGGTATGCAAATTTTCTATCGTCGTCGTCATACATATAAAAATAGCCATTGCTTATGTCGTCTTGGCTGTCGGCGACGAGTTTAATTTTGTAGGTATTGCCGATTGTGAGCGTCAGTTGGGTGTCGATAATGATTTGTGTCCATGTGTCACTGGATATTTCATTGTCGGTGAGTTTTTTCTGCCAAATGACTTGTTTGTTGTCAGAGAGAGAAATATTAAGTCCGTGCGGATTTCCATCTTTTTTTACGGCAATGTCAATCTGTGTCAAGAATGGCTTCGTGGGCTTGAAAGAGATTTCCTCACCGTATTCCATGATTATGTATCCAATCTGCTTGTTATTCACAGAGTTTGTTATGCTAACATTTGGCTTCGATGCCGATGTGGAGATGTATGCGCCGGCGAGTGGGATGGATTTTTTGTCCAACACCTTGCCCGACACGGCAACCGTGTTGCTCTCGCCCATGAAATTCTGTCCCTGCGTGTTATTTTGGATGTTGTTGATTTTCAGCGGCTCAAAGACATAACTGCTGTGGATGGCGTAAAGTTTGGCCGTGGAATTTTTTGTGATTGGGAATTTGTAGCTTCCGTCGGCGGCTGTCTTTGCGAAATAGTTTTCATAAGTATGAAGAGTGAAGCTGGAGCAGGTTATACTATTTGCCACATTGCAGTAGTCCTCGATTTGAATTTTGAGGTAATATGTATGCCCTATGTCGAGTTTCACGTTTTCGTCAAAAATGACCGGCAAATTAATGTTGAAAATATTTAAGATTTCATTGTCGTCCTCTCTTTTTTTGGCAATCACTTCGTCTTTGCTGTTGAGAATGGAGACTGTAAAACCCTTCGGCGCACCCATACGTTCGTGTTCGATGTTAACTTGAGTGAGACATTCATGGTATGCGACAAATGGGATTATGATGGCGTCTGATGTGGATTGAAGGATGTCGGAGTTTCCGATTTGTGTGGGTGTGGAAATGGAGATTTCCGGTTTAGTGTCCGAGAGTCCAACCAATGCGCCCGCAATAGGATTTGAATTATGGTCGAGAACTTTGCCCGACACAATAAGCTCGCGTCCAATGGTTTCGATGAGTATTTCGTTTTTGTTGACGTTGTGGTAAAAGTCGATTTTGTAGGTGTTGTCGATTGAGAATTTTGCAGGCTTGTTGACGAAATATCCAAGTTTTGAGACTGAATTTTTGACGTTGATTGTTTTTGGTGCGTATGGCGCAATTTTCGTTCCGTCGGCGTATTCAAAATAGAATTCGTATGTTCCGGCGTTGAGGGTCAGCGATGTTTTTTGCTTGAAAGACAGTGGGTTATTGCCCGAAAATGCCATTTCATATTTGTTGTCCGTGCCGTTGCTTACGATATGGAGGTATTTTGGCGTTGCCTTCATTGTGACGTAGTTTGCGTCGTCGGGATAGCACACGGTCATATATAAATTTTTGGGATAGGTCGAAGTGGTGAACCATCCGTCACAATATCCGCCCCAGCCGTAGTTGAAGTGGAATTCCACGCCATTGAAGCCGTCGATGATGTAGGAATGTCCCTCATGCTCGTTGTAGCTGCTTAGCAGCACGGGATGTCCCGATTTTATTGCGTTTGCGATGTATGAGCCTTCGGAGAGCGACGTTAAAAGTCGTGATTCGGTTTTATAGCCGTAGGTGTTATTGAAGGCGTCAATTTGTTGTTTGGGCGCTGTGCTTGTTGCTTCGGTTTTGAAGGCTCCTTTTTGCAAGAATGCAATCGCCAATACGAATTTTGCAGTTTCCGACGGGTCGATTGCAATTTTCTCAAAATCAGGCGTGTAGGAATACTGGTAGTCGTAGGTATAGGTAGAGCCTTCACGTCTGAGATTGGTGATGTATGGAGATTGAAGTGTGCTGTAAGTGGTTGTGTTTGAGCCGCTTGCATTGATAGGCTTGCAGTATCCGTAGTAACATAGGATTTGACCCGAGGTGATTGATGCGCATCCCGTAAGAGCACGCACTCCATCCACAAGCGGGAATAGGTCGTTGTATGGAGAGTCCTGCACCCACATTGAGCGCACGAGAGGGCCGTATGTTGAGGCGGTTGCTTTTGATAGCGATTTTTTTGGCGACATTTCCAGAGGCAGTTTAGCATAGTGTTGCAGGATGTCGTTGAATGCGGGCGGAAGGTTGTTGATGTTGATTGGACCGTCGCCGTGCGCCACTACGTTGTCTCCATGCATCATCCGCCATTCGCCGTCGAATAGCACGATTTTAACATTGCCATTGTTGTAGATGGTTTTTTGCGCGGCGGCGTCGGTGGTGCGCAAAACTGTAAAGCACAGCGTCATAAGCATGACAAGCGTTGCAGTTACGAGAGATTTAGAATGATTTCTCATGTTGTAATTGTATTAGGTTTATACTTTAAAAATCTAAGGTGCAAAATTAATATTTTTTTCTTATCCAAAAAAAACGGGACTCGGTTTTGTGCCGCGTCCCGTCTAAAAAAAACATCCCAAAAACTAAATTTGATAAAAAAATGATTGTTGAGCCTTTAATAAATGGTTGGCTCCTAACTGATTGCGATTCCCAACACTACAAGTGCGATGAACCACAACATTGCGTAACGTCTCTCCATGATATTAAAAATTTAAATGGTTCATATTTCATTTTTCTGTACCAACGATATTTCCAAAACCGTTCCAA
>JAGCRY010000210.1 GCA_017964465.1 Bacteroidales bacterium
CTATTGCACGTCCCACGCCAAGATTGACAACATCGACATCCTCGATACCTTTGCCTATTCGCCTGAGAATGTGGAGAAACTCGTGGTGGATTTCAAGAACGCAACGCCATTGAAATTCGATATGATGGATTTCAACGACAACGCTCCTTCATTCGCCGCCAATCCGAAAAACAAGCACAACGACGCATTCCATCATAGCATTGTGTCTGAGGGATTTACGGTGCAGGGCGATATGGACGAGAAGATGTTTGTTGAGTGGCTGCAAGGCGTATTGCAGTACAATTCGGCGAGCGTTTTCCGTGTCAAGGGCATCATCTCATTTGCCGGACGAGACAAGAAATACATCCTTCAATCTGTACGCCAATATTTCTTCATCGAGGAAGGCGGCGATTGGCAGGACGGCGAACAGCGATTCTCCAAAATCGTCTTCATCGGCAAAAAACTCAACCGTGAGGCTATTGAAGAATATCTTGAAAGTTTTGTAATCTAACGACATACCATTATGCGCAACAGACGAAAAAAATCTACGCCCTCGGCAGCCTCGGAAGAAAGGTTGATTGCCGACAAGGACTCTCAATTGCTCGAATACCTCTTTGAGCGGCTTTCGACGTGGAGCAAGACCAACGTCCGCGAACTTTTGAAATCGGGTCGCGTGGTTGTGGACGGCATTGGCACGACGGCTTTTGACTATCCCGTGCGCCGTGGCGCGGAAATCCGCCTGTTGCCTCGTCCAAAGCTCCTGCAACAAGGCGGCATCAATCATTCGATGCTTGACATTCTTTACGAGGATTACGACGTCATTGTGGTGAATAAGCACGAAGGCCTTCTCTCCGTTGGCACCGACGGCGACAAGGAAAATACTGCCTATCACATTGTAAACGTGCACGTTAAGAGGCAAGGCAAAGGACATCACATCTACGTCGTCCATCGGCTCGACCGCAAGACCTCTGGCGTGATGATGTTTGCCAAGAGTATGGCGGCGCGTGATGCCTTGCGCAACAATTGGAGCCGAATGGTATTGGAGCGGTCGTATTATGCCGTTGTGGAGGGCTGTCCCAACATCAAGAGCGACACCATCAAATCGTACCTCACCGAGGACAAGATGCTCAAAATCCATTCGTCGTTCATCAACAATGGCGGTCAACTCGCCACCACGCATTATGACGTAATCCAGAGCAACGGCGACTATTCGCTCGTAAAACTCAACCTCGACACTGGCCGCAAAAACCAAATCCGCGTCCAGATGTCGGCGATAGGTCATCCCGTGGCAGGCGATGCCAAATACGACGCCAAGACCAACCCCTTGAAACGTGTCTGTCTCCACGCCGCCACATTGGAGTTTATCCACCCAAAAACCGGCAAGCCTATGAAATTTGAAGTTCCCGTGCCGGGCGGATTTTATAAGGTGGTGAAGGTCGGGGCACAGAATGTCAACGCTCCGAAAAATGTGGACGATACGCCCCGAAAATCCAACGTTTAAAATCGACATCACCCCCAATAACGACGATAGCCTGCGAAAATCTTGGAAGATTATTCGCAGGCTATCTTATTATTAAGTGAGTGCTGACTACTTCATTAGAGTTCGCTCGGAGATACCGAAACTTGGTCTTCGCCGTCAGGGAACACAAACTTGTAGATGAGAGCGGTGTTGCTTTCCTTCAAAAGGCTCACCATATCGGCATCACTTTTTACGTAGCTGAGCAGATTCGGTTTCATTGCGTTGCCGTCAAAGAGTTCTGCTGAACCATTGGGAGCCGAAACGGTTATTACCCAATTGCCGTCAACAAGTTCAGACTTGGTCATAGTGAGACCATTGCCCATGTCCTGGGGACACTGCGAGTTCAACTGAGAGATGGCTGCGCCAACAGTTGCACTGCTGCAGCTGTCGAACGAGATGCTGAGGGTAAGAGCCATCAGCAACATTGCGAAAATAGATGCAATCTTTTTCATTTTTGTTGAATTTGGTTAAATTAATAAAACATTATTTTCAATATGTTTTCTATATCCAAAAACTACTCTTCCGGCAATGCGATGTCCTCGTCTGCCAAGTGTTTGAGGATGTTGTTGAGGTCGCAGTTTGCTGATACGAGGTCGGCAACCTTGTCGATGGCGATGCGCTCTTGACGCATGTCATCACGATAACGAACAGTAACTGTGTTGTCCTTCAATGTGTCGTAGTCCACTGTTACGCAGAACGGAGTACCGATGGCGTCCTGGCGGCGGTAACGCTTGCCGATGGTATCCTTCTCCTCATAACGGCAGTCAAAACGATACATAAGATCTTTCATGAGCTTTTCAGCAACTTCGGGCAGACCGTCCTTCTTGACGAGCGGCAAAACTGCAACCTTGACGGGTGCGAGTGCCGGCGGAATGCGGAGCACAACGCGCTTGTCGGTCTTGCCATCATCACCCTTGACTTCCTCCTCGCAGTAAGATGCAGAGAGAATTGAAAGGAACATACGGTCGAGACCGATGGAGGTTTCGATGACGTAAGGAACGTAGCTTTCGTTGAGTTCGGGGTCGAAATACTGAATCTTCTTGCCAGAATATTTCTGGTGCTGACCGAGGTCGAAGTTTGTACGGGAGTGGATGCCTTCTACCTCACGGAAGCCCATCGGGAAATTGAACTCGATGTCGGTGGCTGCGTTTGCGTAGTGTGCGAGTTTTTCATGGTCGTGGAAACGGTAGTTGTCAGTGCCAAAACCAAGTGCCTCGTGCCACTTGCGACGCATTGTCTTCCAATATTTGAACCAGCGCATCTCAGTGCCAGGTTTGATGAAATACTGCATCTCCATCTGTTCAAACTCCCTCATGCGGAAGATGAACTGACGAGCCACGATTTCATTCCTGAACGCCTTGCCAATCTGCGCAATGCCAAAAGGAATCTTCATACGGCCGGTCTTCTGAACGTTGAGGTAGTTGACGAAAATGCCTTGTGCTGTCTCGGGACGCAGGTAGATTGTTGACTGTTCGTCGGAAACAGAGCCCATCTTGGTCTGGAACATGAGGTTGAACTGGCGAACTTCAGTCCAATTCTTTGTGCCGGAAATGGGACATACAATTTCCTTGTCAATGATTATCTGGCGGAGTTCTTCGAGGTCGTTGGCGTTGAGAGCCTTGTCGTAACGCTCTGTGAGTTCGTTGATTTCTGCCTGGGTTTTGAGGACATGCTCGTTTGTGGAGAGGAATTGCTCCTTATTGAATTTGTCGCCAAAACGTTTTGCAGCCTTCTCCACTTCCTTTTCAATTTTAGCGTAGAGTTTGTCGCGGTATTCCTCGATGAGGTTGTCGGCGCGGTAACGCTTTTTGGAGTCGCGGTTGTCAATGAGAGGGTCGTTGAAGGCAGATACGTGTCCCGAAGCCTCCCATGTCTTGGGGTGCATGAAAATTGCAGCGTCGATGCCGACAATGTTTTCATGGAGGCGGGTCATGAATTTCCACCAATATTCCTTTATGTTGTTCTTGAGCTCGACGCCATTCTGACCGTAGTCATAAACTGCGGCGAGACCGTCATAAATTTCGCTCGACGGAAATATGAATCCGTATTCCTTGCAGTGTGAAATGATTTTTTTAAGTGTGTCTTCTTGCTGTGCCATTTTAATATGTATGGATTTTTTTATTTGTAATTCAACATTCTCTTGACGCCCTCGCGGATAGTGTCGTCATGCCGAGCAAAACATATCCTGATGACGTTTGTTTTGGTCTTGTCATGGTAATATGCGGACATTGGATATGCCGCCACGCCAAACTCTTTGGCGAGCCTCAGACAAAAGTCGCGGTCGTTCTCTTTTGATATTTCCGAATAGTCCACAAGCTGGAACCATGAACTCTCCGCCGGCACAAACTTGTATTTGCTGCCTTTCAGCAGCGAGCAAAGCAAGTCGCGTTTTGCCTTGTAAGTGTCGCGGATTTTGAAGAACAACTCTTCGTCCTTCGTGATGATGTCGTCGATAGCGTATTGCGCAACAGGATTGCCACCATTACAAATATGTGAATGGAAACGGCGGATTTCCTTTGTGATGTCAGCGGGGGCGGCACAGATTCCTGTCTTCCAGCCAGTTGCATCGAGACATTTAGACAGCGACGATATTAGTATCGACTGTTTCGCAAGCGACGGGTACTTGGCGGCTGAAATGTAGGGTTTTTCGTATGCCGTAGTGGAAAGAGTTTCATCAACAAGGACAATTATCTTGTTGCCGACCACAATTTTCTGGAGGTTTCGGAAGTCGTCATCCGTGAAAATTCTGCCCGAAGGTATGTGGGGCGAGTTGATGATAATCATCTTTGTCCGCTGATTAATCATGCGAATCACTTCACTCCAATCAATCTGATAGTCAGGCCATTTGAGTGAAACAAAAATTGGCGTACCGCCGTTAATTTTCACAGCGGGGACATAATTCGAGTGAGCCGGCTCCACGATGATAACTTCGTCGTCCTCGTGAATCAATGCGGAAATAGCTGCCCATACCGCCGGCGACGAGCCCGCAGTGACGGTCAGCTCAGTTTCGGGGTTGTAACGGTGACCGAAGGTCTTTTCATAATACTTCGCCATCGTCCTGCGCAACTGTGGAATGCCCTCCAACGGAGCATAACGGCAGCCACTGTCACCAATGCGTGACAACAGCCTTTCCTTTAGCGGTGAAGGCATATCACAGTCGGGGACAGTGGTCATAAAGTCGATGACACCGTCCGACTGCGCAAGTTTTGTAAGGTCTTTGAGCGCGGTCTTTGCGCTTTCTGGTAGTTTAGAACGTAACATTTCGCTTGTCTATAATCGAGCGTAAAGGTAGATACTTTTTTTGAATCAACAAAAATTAATGTAACCTTCATGCAGGAAAATCTATTCGTCGATCTTGTTGCCGCGCTGGTCTATGTAGAAATACACAGTGTCGTATGGTGCAACCTCAAGGCAAACCTTTGCCTTGCCATTGAAGAACGTCTCGCCCTGCTCGTCCATGGTCTTGTAGTTGAAGTCATAGAACGGAGGAATGACGATATTGCCGAGCGTGTCCACGAAACCAAACTTGCCTTTTTCAGGATTCCTGGGGTCGTATTTATACTTGAATAGGCGGAGTCCTTCTGTGGGTCTGCGCATGCTCAAGAAGTATGTTGCAGAATCATTGGTAATGTTACGCTGCATCTGTGTCACCATGTCGTTTTTCCTAATCATCGCCCTGTTGTAGAGCGGTTTAGCGATGGTGTCGGTGTTGTCAAACCTGATTGCACGGTGGTAGGCGTAGATTGCGGAGTCAATGTAATGTGGCTTGTCGTCACTGACCATCGACATATAATAGTCACCCTTGCTGAT
The DNA here is from genome assembly GCA_017964465.1 of Bacteroidales bacterium. GTDB lineage: Bacteria > Bacteroidota > Bacteroidia > Bacteroidales > UBA3824 > UBA3824. Next base: position 5,309 of record JAGCRY010000210.1, read on the forward strand.
ATTGAGTTCGAGCGGTGTGGACGGAGCCTGTGCAGTAGTGCGGACGCCATTGTCGTCGCTGCCGCCGCCCAAGAACAAACGATCCCTCATGAACCAGAGCGTGAGTGCAAGTCCGATGATGATTGCCCAAAGGATAATGCCAATCCATGCACGGCGTTTGATGGTCTTGGTGATTTTGAGGTCTTGAATGCCATTATTCTTACGGACGAAGAAATAATAGTGGATCGGAGCCCACAGCGGAGAGAGCCATCCAAACCATTTGTTATTATACCATCGAGACCACGTCTGAAGTTTTTGGGCGAGTTCGTATCTTCCTTCAAGTTCCCTGTTGTCGGGGTCGAGTTCCACAGCAAGTTTGAAGTTGTCAACCGCCTCGTCGTATTCGTTGATGTGAAGCAATGCCTCTGCCTTTGCTTCAAGTAGTTTTGTCTCAGCCTCGTTATCACGGATTGATGGCGAAAATGTGTCGGATTCTATCGAGTAGGACATCTTTTCTTCAAGTTTGCTCATGAAACTTGTCTTGATGTTGATAGCCTTCTCGTATGCGTCATGGGCGTTGATGTAATCGCCTTTTGCAAACAAGAGGTCGCCGAGAATCATCTGATACTTATATTGCAACTTGAAGTCAGCCTCTGCAACACCTTTGTTATAGTCAGCCATGAGATCTTTCTCCACAAGCTTCTTGGCGTATGCATATTCATATATGTATAAACCACGCGAATACTGCTCGTTTGTTACATATATCTGCGCTTTCTTGACGAGTTCCTTGCCTTTGAAGTTTGAGAGGTCGCCGAAAACGAAGTCGTTGAGGTAGTTCTTCACGTTTGAGAGGTCGCGGCGGCGGTCAAAAATGCCACGCTGTCCGTTTCTTGGTCCATCCTTAGGTAGCGCGAGTTTTTGAGCCTCGAGTTCTTCAAACTGCTGTTTGAACCTGTATGTCATCCTGAGTTGATTGAGATTCGGCTCTTTTACTCTTTGGACGGTTGCTGCGTCCTTGCCTGCATCATCCTTTTTTGAAGATTCAGCAGCCTCAGCCGGCTTTGGCGTGGGCGCAGTGAGGAATACTGTTTTTGTGGTCTTTGTAACAGTTTCGGTTTTCGGCTTGGTTTCGAGCTCGGCTACTGGTTCAGACTTTGCCGAGGGTTCGTCATCAGACTTGGACTCAGGTACAACCTTTGTTTCAGTTGTGGTGACAGTCGTGGTTGTCTTTGTGATTGTTACAGAACCAGCTGCGGGCACCGTTTCTACTGGCACTTCGACAGCATGTTCTGCTGCTTCGTCTTCAAAAACGAAGTCCACAGTCTCAGTTGCAGACACAACTTGCTCAGCGACCTTTTCAAGTCCCCTGAACTCAATACCATGTTTTGCCACGAGGTCTATGATTTGATCGGAGAGTATAGCTGTTGGAGTTATGGCGTTTTCCTGCTTTATGCGGAGCGACCAGTTCTCCCACCAGTTGTTTTCTTCCGGCGAGAATTTCAGCGGCATCAAAAGAAACCATTGTTCGATTTTGTTGGCCTTCATGTAGGGCAGGTTGTCGTTAAGGGCTTTTCTAATCTGCCCTTTCCTGGAGTTTGAAACGCCGTCAAGGAAGTATTTTGGCAAGAAAATAATGCATTTTCTGTCCAAAGTCTTGTCTTCGGTCTTCTTGTCCTCGTCTATCGTGTCAGAGTTCTTAACGATAAAATCGGGGTAATGGAGTTGCATAATCGTCTCACACAACTGCGCAAACCCTTGCCGGGCTTCCTGCTCGTTGCTGTACTTGCTTTTAAAATCGTCCCAATTAAATTCCATAATCATCTGTATATCAATAGTTTCTTTATAAGGATGTTTTTTCTGAATGTGTGTTACAAATATAATGGATTTTTTTTGATATGAAAAAATAATATTTAACTTTTTTTTTGAACAAATTGAATTACACCTGCAGTTTGAATTTTCAGAAAATAAATTCCCATCCCATTACACCAACTTTACAAAAAGTTTGTTATCTTTGCAAATTGAATTTTTACAAACATCGCAATGAAGAATTTCAAACTTGTAGATACTATATCGGGATGGACGGCGTTTGCCATAGCAACCGTGTCGTATTTGCTTACAATAGAGCCGACTGCGAGTTACTGGGACTGCGGCGAGTTCATCTGCACCGCGTTCCGGCAGGAGGTTGGACATCCACCGGGAGCACCGCTCTTCATGATTATGGGCAGAGTGTTCTCACTTTTGGCAGGTGGCGACGTAACACTTGTGGCGGCTATGATTAATGCAATGTCGGCTCTCGCAAGCGGATTTACAGTGCTGTTCCTGTACTGGAGCATCGTGCATATTGCACGGAGGATTGTCATTGGAGACAATAAAAAATACGAAACCTCCGAAATTTCCACATTCCAGGCTGTCTCAATAATCGGCAGCGGACTTGTGGGTGCGTTGGCTTTTGCATACACCGACACATTCTGGTTTTCAGCCGTGGAGGGCGAAGTGTATGCGATGTCGTCCCTGTTCACCGCCGTGGTGTTCTGGTGCATACTGAAATGGGAGGCCGTCGCCAATGAAAAATATTCAAACCGCTGGCTCATACTCGTTTGCTACCTGATGGGACTTAGCATCGGCGTGCATTTGCTTAACTTGCTCGCGATACCGGCGATTGTGTTTGTATATTATTTCAAAAAATACAAGCCCGACACAAAAGGTGTCCTGAAAGCGTTGATAGTGGCTGTGGTGCTACTTGCAGGCATATTGTATGGCATCATACCGGGCGTGGTTTATGTGGCATCGCTTTTTGAACTTATGTTCACAAACGGAATGGGCGCACCGTACAACACCGGCACAATTATTTATGTCATTCTGCTGCTCGGCGCGTTGGTATATGGACTTTATTATTCATACAAAAAACGCAAAGTCGTGCTCAACACCATTTTGCTCGGCGTGGCGGTAATATTGATTGGATATTCGTCATTTGCAATGATTGTGATACGCTCCGCCGCAAATCCTCCGATGGACGAAAACAACCCCGACAACGTGTTTGCGCTGCGCTCGTACCTCAACCGCGAACAATATGGCGACCGTCCGCTCATCACCGGCGAGTATTTCAACTCTACAATCACAGGCTATTCAGAAGGCAGCCCGACCTACATTCAACGCAACAACCGCTATGAAATAGCCACCTACAAACCCGAATACAAATATGATCCCGCGTCCACGACATTCTTCCCGCGAATGTACAGCCGCGAGCCATACCACATAAAAGGCTACAAGACATGGGCGGGCATCACTGACGAGAATGTAAAACCCACATTCGCTCAAAACCTCAAATTCTTCTTCAATTACCAAATCGGATATATGTATCTGAGGTATTTCATGTGGAATTTTGTGGGGCGTCAGAACGACATTCAGGGCAACGACGGCAATGTGCTAAACGGCAACTGGATTTCGGGCATCAGTTTCATCGACAATGCACGGCTCGGCGACCAGTCGTTCATGTCTGACCCAATGAAAAACAACAAAGGCAACAATAAATATTACTTCCTGCCACTTATTCTCGGCATACTTGGCATGATTTACATGTACCGCGAGAACATCATTGGCAAAAGGTATTTTTGGATTGTGATGATGTTTTTCATTCTTACAGGCATAGCCATCGTCGTATATCTCAATCAAACGCCCTATCAACCCCGCGAGCGTGATTATGCATACGCCGGAAGTTTCTATGCATTTGCGTTCTACATTGGCTTTGGCGTGGCGTTCCTATGCCGCCTCATCGACAAATACCTCGACAAAAACATTGCTGCGGCAGGTGGCGCGTTGGCGTTGTGCATGATGGGTGGACCGATTATTCTTGCCGCCGAAAACTGGGACGACCACGACCGCTCGGGACGCTACACGGCACGTGATTTTGCAAAAAACTACCTCGAGTCGTGCGCTCCAAACGCTATATTGTTCACAAACGGCGACAACGACACCTTCCCCCTATGGTATGCACAGGAAGTGGAAGGCATAAGGACAGACATCCGCGTCGTAAACCTCGCCTACATCAACGCCGACTGGTACATTAACCAGATGCGCCGCCGTGCATACGAAGCCGCGCCGCTGCCTATCAACATCCCAAAAGAAAAACTCGTGGAAGGCAGCCGTGACGTCACATACCTGAAGGAAATGCCGACAATGTTTTTCAATGAAAAATACCTCGGCAACCAGTCTAAATACCAACAGTATATCGACATGGCAGAATCGGGAATAGTTTCACTCGTTGCAAACAGCAAACTACGAGAAACAATGCCATCCGACTATGACGCCATAGTTAACCAAAGGCAACTCAAAAACCAGCCCCTTCAAATCGCAAAACTCATCAACACCCTTGCGTCGAAGGCAAAGGATTTCGGAATCAATCCCGAATACGCCAACACTCTCAAAGCCAACGTTGACGAACTCATCAAGAGAATCAGCGAAGAACCTGTACTGCTCAAAAACATCGTTGACTTCATAGCATCCGACGACGACGGCACAAAGGTCATTGTGCAAGGCGATGTGTATGACTACGCGCCAACGTTCAATTTCATGCTGCCTGTGGACAAAAAGAAAGTCATCGAAAACGGCACAGTCCCCGCCGAGGATTCCGCAAAAATTGTTGACCGTGTGGTTTGGCGCCATCCTGGCAATTATATCCGCAAAGGACAACTCGCCGTCCTCGACATCCTCGCTAACAACAACTGGGAACGACCCGTGTATTTTGCCATCACAGTCGGTCAGGAGGCATATCAAGGGCTTGACGGCTATTTCAGGCTCGACGGACTTGTATATAGATTTGTGCCCGTGAAGTCGTCCGAAAACGCAATCGACAAAGGCACAATCAACACCGACATCCTCTATGACGCCTACATGAACAAGTTTGAGTGGGGCGGAATCAGCAATCCATCGGTATATATCGACGAGAACAACAGCCGCATGTTGATGAACATGAAAAACGGCTTCCTCAGACTTGCAACGGCTTTGAAAGCGAAAAATTACGACAGAAAAGCTGCTTCAGTCATTGACAGATGCTACGAAGTCATGCCGACGGACGTGATTGCGCCGAATTACTATGACATTTTCCTTGCCGACATGTATTATAAGACCGGTGAAAAAACAAAAGCCGCCGCCGTCCTTACAAAATATGCCGACATTAACGTTCAGGAAATCAGACATATCGTGAGACTTTCGCCCGAACAGCGCGAAACCCTCGGCGACGACTACATAAGGGCTGTCGCCATTGCACATGAAATTGTCCGTGTAATGCGTGGAAACCGTGACATAGAAAACGCACGCCTATACGCTGAAAAATATGCAACGGAACTTGAACTCGTTCCATTGCTCTCCAACATATCCGCAAAAGACCTCGAAAGCCAAGATTTCTACAAAATCTTTGCAAACCTGAGCGATGCGGAAAAACAGTTGGTGCAGACATATTTATACTTGCTCTCCGACGAAGGAATTTAACCGGCGGCAAGCGATGATTGACAGAATTTTAAAACTTTTACGCCAATGCAGGACTACATAGTACATCCGCCTGAAATTGTGAGGCACTTTTTCAAGCGTTACACATGGAAACTCGTGCCGGAAAACGAGGACGAGAAGGTCATCTATATCACCATAGACGACGGCCCGATACCCGAAATGACGCCCGGCACACTCGACATGCTCGCCCGCTACAATGCAAAGGCGACATTCTTCTGCGTGGGCGACAATGTGCGCAAATACCCCGACCTCTTCGCCCGTATAAAGGATGAAGGGCACAGCGTCGGCAACCACACTTTCAACCACCTCAACGGTCTCAGGACCAAGGTGTCCGACTATCTCGCAAATGTGGAACAGGCGGATCAGCTGATAGACTCAAACCTTTTCCGCCCGCCACACGGCAGAATGAAACACCGTCAGACTGTGGCATTGGCGGAAAACAGGAAAATAATCCTATGGGACGTATTGTCAAAGGATTATGACACGCGCGTCTCGCCGGAACGATGCTGGCAAAACGTGGAAGGATACGTGAGCAATGGCTCCATTATCCTCTTCCATGACAACCTCAAAGCCGTTCCGCGCCAGCGATACGCATTAGAAAAGACGTTAGAACGGTATTCAGAGGAAGGCTACACATTCAAAGCGATCCCCTACAAGCCGTATAACAAAAAGTAACGGCAGGCAATTATTAAGGAAAAACTGTTATAAAAACATTTACAATTATGAATCATACGACGACCATAGAAGTGCCTATTGGCAGCGGCGTTGATGCCATCATCGGCTTGCTATTGATAGTTGGAGCGGTGGTGGGCTACAAACGTGGCATCATTGTGGAGTGCATCAGTTTTTTTGCGGTGCTGGTGTTGCTCACTATCTGTGTCAACATATCAAAATGGGTGTTCAACAACCTGACATCCCGCAGTGACGTGCCAGACTTGTTTGCAATAATAGTTATGACCTTGGTTTTCGTTGTGGGACTCGTATTCCTCATAAGCAGAATAAATTTCAGAGTGCAGATAATGATGCAAAGTACGATACTTGGGTCATCTGCGCGAATGTTAGGGGCGTTTTTCGGCGCCCTAAAATTCTATCTCATATCGGCTGTGTTCCTCGTGACACTTTTCAAGATTGATGAACACTCGCATTTCCTGCCCGACGCCGCCGCCCATTCGCGGTTGTCTAACGGCAGCATAACTTTTGTGACAGCGATATTTCCATACCTGAAACTCGACAACCCGAACCACACCCCCTTCCCGCCGCCAAACGAGTAGAGTGAAGGAATTTTGTGATTTTTCGAGGCAAAAATGCTGGAATTTTGTGATTTTTTACCTGAAAAGCATTGGAATTTTGTGATTTTTCGATAACTTTGAGCCGGAATTTTGTGATAATTAAACATCAATCCATTATGGCACTGCAACTTAGACGAAAAATAGACGAATATCTCGCAGAATGGAAGAAAAATCCCAATCGCCTGCCACTGATTGTAAAGGGCGCACGACAGATCGGGAAGACTTTTTCCATCGAAAATTTTGCAAAAAATTACAAAAGTTTTGTAGAAATCAATTTCGTAACCTCGCCCGAATACAAGACAATTTTTGAACGCGGTTTTTCTGCAAATGAAGTCGTCAAGCAGATTTCAATGATTAATCCAGACTTCAAATTTATAGAAAACAACACACTGATATTTTTCGACGAATTGCAGGCGTGCGCAAACTGCGCTACTTCGCTGAAATTCTTCGCATTGGACAAGAAATACGATGTCATTTGCTCCGGCTCGTTGATGGGGATCAATTATCAGGAGATAGATTCGGTGTCGGTGGGCTACAAAATCGACTACGAAATGTATTCGCTTGATTTTGAGGAATTTTTGTGGGCAAAAGGCTACAAGAACAATCAGATTGACGACCTCTTTGAAGATATGAAACATTTGCAACCGCTCAGTCAGACGGCAATGGATGTGATGATGCAAAATTTCAAGGAATATATTCTCGTTGGCGGTATGCCGCAAGTGGTCAAAATGTTCGTTACACAAAACAATTTTTCGGGCATATTGGACACGCAGCGTGCGTTGCTCCGCGCATACGGTGAAGACATCACAAAATACGCCTACGGACTCGACAAGGCAAAAGTCAAGAACGTCTATGAAAACATCCCTGCATTTTTGGCGAAAGACAACAAAAAATTTCAGATTTCAAAAATTGCCCACGGCGCACGAAACCGCGAATATATTGGTGTGGTCGATTGGCTCAATGACGCCGGCATTGTAAATATTTGCTACTGCCTCGACCTGCCCGACCTTCCATACAAAGGCAACTACAATCCACAAAACTACAAACTATACTTCCGCGACACAGGTCTCTTGATTGCTTCATTGGACGACGAGGCGCAAGCCGACCTCCGCGCCAACAAGAATTTCAACACTTACAAAGGAGCTGTATATGAAAACATTGTAGCCGATATGCTCACCAAGGCGGGCTATCCGCTCTATTATTACAAAAACTCCAAAGGCACAGTGGAGATGGATTTTTTCGTCAGGGACGCCAACACCGCCGTCCCCGTGGAAGTAAAAGCCACCGACAATTCCACCCCATCGCTCAATACATTGATTGACAGCGACAAATACCCATCTGTAAAATACGGCATCAAACTCTGTAACAAAAACATCGGCTTCAACGGCAAATTCTACACCTTCCCGTATTTTTTGACGTTTTTGCTGAAACGGTATATGATGTGGAGGATTGAAGGAGGAGAATGATGGGGAACAATTGCAATTATTATTCAACCATTTATTTTTTTGCAATCCCCAAAAATTCTCCTTACCTTTGCCCTTGCATCATCTTAAATAATAAGGTTATGATAAATCGTTATTTTTATAAATCGTCAATAAATGACTTTCTAAATTCATCGTTTGATAAAGTGTTTGGACAAATATCTTTAAACGATGAAGGGGATAGTGTTGCCGAACAAAAGTCTGCATGGTCAGAAGAAATTGAAGATATGCAACAAACTCTAAGGTCTTGGCGCAATGAAGATGCTGAAATCATTTTTGAATATTCTATACCTCGTTTGGGAAAACGCATTGATATTGTATTACTCCTCAGAAACATAATATTTGTCATAGAATTTAAAGCGGGGAAAAGCGAATACCTTCAATCCGATATGGAACAAGTGATGGATTATGCTTTGGATTTAAAGAATTTTCATTCGGCAAGCCATGACAGCACCATTGTTCCAATACTTGTGGCAACCGAGGCAAAAACA
>JAGCRY010000017.1 GCA_017964465.1 Bacteroidales bacterium
CGATTTCAAAGTCAATTCCATCGCCGAGCGTTACTTCAACGGCGGAGGCCACGACAACGCCGCCGGCGGCAAGAGTTACAAGCCATTGGAGGAAATCGTACAACGCTTCGTAAGCCTCCTGCCCAAAGTTACCCGACCGCTTGTCAAAAAGAATAAGAAAAGTAATTGAAATCTATGAAACCTCACACCTTATTAATATTATTATTGACGTTGACATTTGCAGCGGCATCGTGCGGCAGCAAGGTCAAGCGCGACGACGAATCGCAGAAGGAATATTCAATCTTCAACGAAAACCTCATCACCGCCAACAAATACCTCGTCAAAGAGGACGCCGAGCGCACCGCACAATATATAAAAAGGCGTAGTTGGAAGATGGAGAACGGAGAAGGCGGCATACAATATATGATATGTTCACACGGCGAGGGCGACAGCATCTCAAAATCCCCAAAACTCAAGATGGACTACCGCGTGGAACTCCTCGACGGCACAATATGTTATGACAGCCAGACCGACGGCAAAAAGGAACTCACCGTGGGCGCGAGCGAAATGGAGCCGGGAATGACACGCACTTTCAGAAACCTATGCCACGGCGACAGCGCAGTCCTCATACTCCCACCACACTATGCCAAAGGTCTCATTGGCGACATGGACAAGATTCCGCCACATTCCGTAGTGGTGTATTTCGTGAAAATAGATGACTAATCGCTTAACATTAGCTTAACACAACTAACATAAAATTAACATTTTATTTAACAACAAATGTATCAATTTTCGGATAAAGATTGATAATTTTGCACCGACAATAAAGAAAACAAATAAACGTTAAATTATCACAAAAAATGAAAAAAATCTATTCACTCGTTGCCGCTCTCGTAGTAGCAATGGTAGTTTTGGCTTCTTGCGGTGCTTCTTCCGCATACCAGGCTCAGCTCGACGCAGCTAAGAACGCTATCGAAGCTAAAGATGCAAACACTGCATTCGCTAAGGTTGATGAAATTCTCGCTGGCGACAAACTTACAGCCGATGACGCTGTTATCAGCACACTTTACACCCTCCAGGCTTACGCAGTTGCAGCTGAGAAGGCAGGTGGCCCCCAGGCTCTCGCCCTCAACGACAACCTCGACCTCTGCAAGAAAGTTGTTGCTGCTTACAACAAGGCTAAGACCTTCCCCGAGGCTGATGTAAACAAGGCTAACGCTGCAATCCAGCTCGTTGCTGGCTACGACGTTATGAACACCGCCGCTGGTTACACTCAGAGCGTTGCTACTCTCGAGCAGGCTATCCAGGCTGCTCAGCAGGCTGCAGCTGAAGAAGAAGCTGAAGACGCTGAAGAAGAAGAGTAATTAATAGACCGATGCCTTCAGGCATAACAGGACTATAATTAAGCCCTTCAATGACAAAAACAGAAAACCGCCGAACTTTTCGGCAGTTTTCTGTTTTTTTTTCAAGTTTTAGTGGTTGTATTTTCAAGGATAACTATTATCTTTGCATCGTGACTGCGACTAAAACAAACCAGTCCAAAAACTAACACATAATCCAACTTAATAATGAAAAAAAACTACCTGACACAATTCGTCGCGCTCTCTCTTGCAACGGCGGCTCTGCTGTCGTCATGCAAAAAAGAGGAATACGACCTCGACAACATCGGCGACAACATCATGTTCAGCACTGCGCTCGGCGCTCCTCTTATCGCTGAAAGGGATATTTCATTCATCGACTTCTTCGACATGGAGATGGAGGGTAAATTCTCAGTCACAGAAGAAGAATCAAAAAAGATAAGGAGGGCTCTCAGTCCCGACGGAAAGAATGAAAACTACCATCCGGATTGTCTCGACCTCGACAACATGACCATCGACCTCTCTAAGATGAACGGCGAAGACTTGGAAAAACTCGAGGATCTCACCATCTCTTTTGAGGAGAAAATGCCAAGTTCCGAAGACTTCATCGAAATCGACGACCTCGACAAGACTTTCGGCGACGGAAACGCAATCAATGAAATCAATGATTTTGAAGTGAGGATGGAATTAGACAACAGGAGCGACTTCCAAATCTCGCTTTCCATCGCATTCGCCAAAACCATCCACACGATTACCCACAATGGCGAGATTGAGGAAAAACACGTTCCAATCGAAGGCACGGAGACGACTGGAAAAATCAACATCCCAGCACGCGAAGAAGGTCAAAAATCAACAGGCATGAAAACCTACTCCCTGAATTTCAAGAACATCGCGCAGACCATCAAAGACAACAAAGCAACAGGCATGATAATTTCATACGAACTTGCCAAAGGCCATAAGGACTCCTTCACAATCTTACCTACCGACGGAGTGACAATGAAGAGCGTCCAGGCATTCATCGACGCCACAATAGACCTTTCTAACATCAACTCATCTAACTAAGTCAATATTATGAAGAAAATCGTGAAACTATCCGCAGCCCTGGCAATCGCAGCCTTCGCAGGTACAGCCTCGGCGCAGATTTCTAACTCAATATACTTCGACAAATACAACTACCGACAGCACCATCTCAACCCCGCAATGATGCCCGACCAGAGGTTCTACTTCAGCGTCGTGGGAAACTTTGCGATGGACTTCGGAAACAAGAGCATCTCATTCAGCGACGTCGTGAAGAACGTCAATGGAAAATCCGTCCTTTTCCTCGACAAATCCATCAATGGCACTGCTGAAAAAAATGGACAGAAAGACTTCCTCGACGCTCTCGGCAAAAAGCTCCATATATTCGCCAACACATACATCGACATCTTGGACTTCGGTTTCAGGCTTGGCGACAAATCGTTCCTCGGATTCTCCGTGGGCGCAAAAGTCGGAACTAACACCATGATTCCAAAGCCGATCTTCGAGACAATCCTCGGCGGCATGAAAAAGGACGAGACTTTCAATCTTGACGCAGGCTCACTCTATTTCGACCTGTACGGATACGCAGAAGCCGGAGTGACTTTCGCTCACCAGTTTGGCGAGAAACTCAATCTCGGCGTAACTGGAAAATACCTCTGGGGCGGAGCAAACATAAAGACCAACTTCGACGACTTAAAAATCACCGGAAGCATGGAAGAATGGACCATGAAGGGCAACGCTGAAATCATGGCGTCATTCCCGGGACTCGTCACATACGAGAAGAATGGAAAACTCAAAATCGAAAACGACCTCGACGACGACGGAAACGAAATCACATGGAGGGACTTCAAAGGCAACAAAGGTTTCGCTCTCGACCTCGGCGGCACATACAAGCTTTTCGACCAACTCACACTCGCCGCAAGCATCAAAGACCTCGGATTCATCAGGTTCACCAAGAATGTCGCCAAAATCCACATGAAAAAGGACTTCCAGTATAACGGTGCAGAGTTCAAACAAGACGACAAACGCGACGAAAACGGCGCAAGGGAATCCGGCGAGCTGGACTTCAAAAAATATGAAGACGAGTTCGAGGAGACTTTCACGACAAGCGACGACAACAAATTCGCCCAAGCCCTCAACACAAAAATATACCTCGGCGCATCATGGGAGCCTATCAAAATCATCGGATTCGGCTTCCTCTCGAAAACCACATTCGCCCATAAAAAGGTATGGCAGGAGTTTTCTGCATCTGCAAACTTCCATCCTATCCGCCTGATTTCCATCAATGGAATGTACTCCATGATGGACGGCTCATGGCACGCATTAGGCATCGGAGTGAACCTCAACCTCGGTCCTCTCAACATCTTCACAGCGTGTGACAACATCCCCGTACACTACGGCAAAATAAAAGATGACAACATCATCTTCCCCGACAAACTCACCTCAACGAGAATAAACTTCGGCCTCGGTCTCGTCATCGGCTCTAAGGAGCACCAAGCAAAACGCAGAGCCAAGAAGGAAGCCAAGGAAAAGGACAATTCAATCCTCGACGACGCATGGCTCACACCCGAACCGGACTTCTTCGACGCAGACGGCGACGGCATAGCCGACAATCAAGACCACTGCCCGAACACCGAGGCTGGCGCGGAAGTCGATGCAAACGGCTGTCCGCTCGACACTGACGAAGACGGCGTGCCGGACTACATGGACAAATGCCCTGGAACCCCCATAGGCACAAGCGTGGACGAAAACGGATGCGCACTCGACGCAGACGGCGACGGCGTACTGGACAACAACGACAGGTGCCCGGGAACTCCGCAAGGCGTGGCAGTAGATTCTCAGGGCTGCCCGCTCGACACTGACGGCGACGGCGTGCCGGACTACCTCGACAAATGCGGCGAGACGCCAAGCAGCGCAAAGGTGAACGCCCAAGGCTGCCCGCTCGACACCGACGGCGACGGCATTCCCGACCACCTCGACCAATGCCCGGAGGTTGCTGGCGTGGCTTCTAACAACGGCTGCCCCGAAATCAAACAGGAAACAAAACAACTCTTCAAGAAAGCGCTCAACGGCATCCAGTTTGAAACAGGCAAGTCGAAGATTTTGAAATCTTCATACTCAATCCTCAACGACATCGCTAAGACGATGAAGGACAACCCCGAATACAAACTCTACATCAAGGGTCACACCGACAATGTTGGCGATGCTCAGTTGAACCTCAAACTCTCGCAGGATCGCGCAGAAGAAGTCCTCAAATACCTCAAAGACAAAGGCGTAGAGGCTGACAGGATGCACAGTGAAGGCTTCGGCGACACTCGCCCCGTCGCTCCGAACAACTCTAACGCGAACAGGGCTAAAAACCGCCGCGTAGAGTTTGAAGTAGAGTTCTAAATCGCCAAATCTCTAAATCTCCAAATCAATAAAACGGATTTCAGGAGCGGAAAATAAAACGCCCTGAAATCCGTTTTATTTTTTGAAACACATAACAATACCACAATGAAAAAAACGCTGACATTCTTGGTTGCGCTGATACTGACAGCCGCCACTTCATCCGCACAGCAGGAAGTTGAAATACCCACATTGACCTCGATTGAAGTGGATGCGGAGGGCATACCCGTACTGCATTGGACAATGAAGAAACCGGAACTCGTGGACGGCTACATCATAAAACGCCGAATTGTGGACGGACAAGGCGTAATTTCAGGCACTTACAACAATGTCGCCGTTATTGAAGACAACAAAACTTTTTCATACGCCGACCGCTCAAACGAATACGGGACTTTCGCCATGACAAGCATCCGGCAGGAATACTATTGCATTGCGGCATACTATACCGACGACAACGGCAAAATCCATTATAGCCTCATGACAGAGCCGTCATCCACAATCCTTGCGGAAGGTTCATACGACTTTTGTGAGAAAAAATATGACTTCCATTACTCCAAAATCGACGACGCCGACCACTACACAATCCATCAACTTGAGCCTCAACACACGAACCACCCCGCCGGCAAAGACACCTCCTCCACCCTATCATTCGACACTTTCCAAAAGACGCGACGCTTCCAAATTGAATGTACCTCAAAAAACGGCATAAGCACATTTTCGCCCATAATCGAGATAGACGCAAGCAAGCCCGAAGCGCCTGAAAAGGTTGAGATTTCCCTCGTCACAGTTTCCGACGACAACAAAATCACGCTCACCCTGAACGCCTCCGCCTCCCAATATTCCGGCAGCGCATGGCTTTTCCGCCGCGACATTGCGAAAGGCATAGACTCAACCCTCAATCTCCCATCCAACAAGATGGAAAATGAAACCTTCATAGACCAATACGCCGACCCTTCACGACGCTATTCATACGCACTCGCCATCGACGACAAATGCGGTGAAAGGCTCGCAGAATCCGACTCCGCCTACAATATTGTTGCCACGGCAACCATCGACGCCACAAACACAAACCTCATATCATGGAACGCACCACAAAACACCGACAAAATCTCAGAGTCCAAAATCTACCGAAAAATCGACGACAATGATTGGCAAGAAGTTGGGAATGTCGGAAGGTTATACACTGACTATCAGGACATTCTCTCTAACATCATCGCCGATGAGACTATATATGAAGGGCGGTTCTGCTATCGAATACTCACCACCGGAACTGACGGCAAAATCTCCGCATCAAACATCGCCTGCATACAGCGCGAGCCGGTAATCTACATTCCAAACGCTCTGAACCCAGAGTCTCAAAACACTGATAATCAAACATTCCGACCACGCGCCGACTTTCTCCGCGACTATCATCTCACGATTTATGACAAGCGCGGCGCAATCATATTCCAGTCAGACGACATAAACGAAGGATGGAACGGCTACGACCGCTCTTCAAAACTCTGTCACCGTGATACTTACGTATATTACATGACATACAAAACCGCCGCCGGAAAACAAATTTCAAAATCCGGCATGGTGAATCTTCTATACTGACGCAAAAAAATGGATTTTTTCATACAAACAATTCATTTTTTCGTATATTTGCGAATGATAATTCAACCCAAAAACATCTACAATATGAAAAAAATTGTTTATCTATGCGCTGCATCACTCATGTTTGCAGCCTGTGGCGGCGGACAGCAGCAAGGCAGCCAAAGCCAGACCCAAGAGCAACCGAAAAAGGAAGAAGTAAAAGTTGCAAAAATCTTCAAGACATTCCCGTGGGACTTTCCCGAAGGCTTAAAGACTCCGGGTCTTGAGGCTGGATGCCATGTTCTCGTTCCAAGTATTGTTTATTCGACAACAGAGAACCTTGCAGAAGAAGCCTACGTTTTCGTCGAGGAAACAATAAAAAATGTCGGCGACAAGGCGTCAACATTCGCTGGCGACACCTGCGATGTTGAAATGCCAAACTCCCTCATCATCCCGCTCGCCAAAAATCAGACGGCACAAGTAGGCGACGTGCTCCTCACATGGTGGCAGTCCGGCTGGGGCAGTCAGCGTGCCATTGTAACCGACGCAACCGACCCCGCACGTCCAAAAGTTGCGTATCTGGACCTCGTTTGGGATGAAGAAAGCAGTTCTTCCGCTCAGAAAAACATGGACCAGCAGTTGGAAGCAGGCACATTCACAGTCCTCAAGAGCAAAGAATGGCAGCCCGGACAGAATGTCGTGTTCAAAATCGACGGCAAGGATGAAATTTTCGAAATCATAAACCTCAACGACAGCAAGATTCTTGGTCTTCGTTACGACGGCAAAATCCACGTCCTCGACCGCAGCCAATGCTCAATCATCCCCACCGACCAGCAGCTGAAAGCCAGCGACAAGGTCAAGGTTCGCGGACTTGGCACATTAGACGACAACCAAAAACTCACAAAAGTCGATGCAAAAATCGGAAGAGTTTGGTACAACGACGGATGGAGCGAAACATGCCGCACAATTTTGGAAGTTGTAAAGTAAAAAAGACGGCTTCATAAAAAAAATTGAAAAAAACCTGCAAAAAAATTTGGAATATTCCCAAAAGTGACCTAAATTTGCCACGTCAAAAGCGAAATGACACGCGCTGGTGGCGGAACTGGTAGACGCGTATGTTTGAGGGGCATATCCGAGTTTTATTGGGTGCAGGTTCAAGTCCTGTCCGGCGCACAAATCCTTGAAGTCAGAAATGATTTCAAGGATTTTTTTTCTCCATACTTTAATCTTTAAACTTTCCTCTTTTATCTCCAAACTTTAATCTTTAAACTTTCCTCTTTATTCTTTCATCTTTAAAAAAAATTTTGTATCTTTGCGGCACTACAATTATAATTGACAAAATGGAAGAACTTGAAGAATATACCGACGAAAAAATCCAAACCCTTGAGTGGCAGGAGCACATCCGCCGCCGTCCGGGTATGTATATAGGAAAACTTGGCGACGGCTCCTCGTCCGACGACGGAATATACGTGCTGTTGAAAGAGGCGCTCGACAACTCCATTGACGAATTCATGATGGGCTTCGGCAAAAAAATCGAAGTCTCCATCAAGGATTCCCACGTCATCATACGCGACTACGGACGCGGCATACCGCTCGGAAAAGTGCGCGACGTGGCGAGCAAGATGAACACCGGCGCAAAATACGACAGCAGCGTATTCAAAAAATCTGTCGGACTCAACGGCGTCGGCATCAAGGCTGTAAACGCCCTCAGCACCGAATTTATGATACGCTCGTTCCGCGACGGTCAATGCAAACGAGTTGTATTTTCAAAAGGCATCTGCCAGCAGGACGACCCGATTGTAGCCGCAACCGAGAAAAACGGAACGGAAACTTCATTCACGCCTGACCCGTCGTTGTTTGTAAACTATTCTTTCCAGGACGACTACATTGTCCCCATGCTCAAGAATTACGTTTATCTAAACACGGGGCTTACAATAAACTACAACGGCGAACTCTACAACTCCAAAAACGGTCTTCTCGACCTCCTGACGGACAACATGAGCAGCGAGGGCGTATATCCAATCATACACCTCAAAGGTCAGGACATCGAAATCGCCCTCACCCACAACAACCAGTTTTCGGAAGAAATCTATTCATTCGTAAACGGACAGCACACCACTCAAGGCGGCACTCACGTAATGGCATTCCGCGAAGCAGTGGCGAAAACCATACGCGACTTCTACAAAAAGGAGTTCGACGTCGGCGACATCAAAATGTCAATGTGCGCAGCCGTGAGCATCAAAGTTGAAGAACCCGTATTTGAATCGCAGACAAAGACAAAACTCGGCAGCCGAAACATGAAGCCCGAAGGCGAGAGCATCCGTAACTTCATGCTCAACTTTGTATGCAAGGAACTCGACAACTACCTCCATAAAAACCCCGAAACCGCGCAGACGCTCCTCAAAAAAATACTCGACAACGAGCGCGACCGCAAGGCGATGGCTGGAGTGCAGAAAATTGCAAAGGAACGCGCCAAAAAAGTCAACCTCCACAACCGCAAACTCCGCGACTGCAACGTCCATTTCAACACCAACGACAAGCGCAAGTCAGAAGCCACAATTTTCATCACTGAGGGTGACTCCGCGAGCGGCAGCATCACAAAAAGCCGCGACGTTAACACTCAGGCTGTGTTCAGTCTCCGAGGCAAGCCGCTAAACTGTTTCGGTCTCACGAAAAAAGTGGTCTATGAAAATGAGGAATTTAACCTCCTCCAAGCCGCCCTCAACATCGAGGAAGGCATTGAAAACATACGCTATAACAAAGTCGTCATCGCAACCGATGCCGATGTCGATGGAATGCACATCAGGCTTTTGATGATTACGTTCTTCTTGAACTTCTTCCCCGAGGTCATCAAAAACAAGCATCTCTACATCCTTCAGACACCATTGTTCCGCGTCCGCAACAAACAAAAAACCTTCTATTGCTACTCCGAGGAGGAAAAACTTGCAGCAATTCAGGCATGCGGCAAAAATCCCGAAATGACGCGATTCAAAGGTCTTGGCGAGATTTCGCCTGACGAGTTCAAACACTTCATCGGCCCTGAAATGCGCATAGAGCCGGTATTGATTAAGCGTGAAGACCAGATTCAGCAGCTCATGGAGTTCTACATGGGCAAAAACACACCCGACCGCCAGAACTTCATCATTGACAACCTCATCATCGAGGAAGACCGCCTCGACAATGACGAGGAAGAAAATGTGACAATCACAGACTAAAACCATACAATCCGCCGTTATATTATAGGACTAAAATTGTACAGCAATGAAACGACTATTCATAACGGCGGTTTTCATATCCGCCGCAACGCTATTGCACGCACAGAATGTCAAAAATGACGTTCAGGAATTGTATTGTTTTGCCGCCAACACCAAAATCTCAATAACAGAAACCACAACACGAAACATTGAAGAAATAAAAAAAGGCGACAAAATCCTCGCCTACGACCCTGAAAAGCAGGAGACATTCCAGTCCGAAGTATTGGCAACCGCCTCTGTGCCACATGACAACATTGTGTGCTACACTTTTGAAGACGGCAGGCACATCACAACGACCGACGACCACCCATTCCTCACCGCTCATGGCTGGGCATCGTCAAACCCCGCAAAAACCGCAAATTATAAGGGCTTCAGCCCGATTTCAACCCTCACGACCGACAACATAATCATAACAACCGACGGCACGGTGAGGCTCGCCGCAATCACCCGCCCACGGCAAAAAATCAACACTTATGCAATCATAAAACTTTCGGAAGGCAACATTTTCTTCGCCAACGGCATGGCAGTAGGTGCAGAAGAAAAGAAATAACGATTTGACGTCAACAACCCATTAAGTTGCTTAGGAGACAAAATTGCAATTCGTTTGTCTATTTTTTTCCTTATTTCCAATGTTTCTGCTGTCATAATCAATCGTCTTTATTGGTTTAACAACTTCGCAAATAAGAATTATATTTTATAATCCAAAAAAGCCTGCAGAAAAACTTGTTTTCCGCAGGCTTTTTAATTATTGTGTCGAATTAGTCGATTCGATGCGAGATTACTTCGAGAAGTTGTAACCAGCAACGTCAACGGTAAGACCATTGCCAGACTTGATGGTAACAGCTACAACGGTAGCGTCGCCAGTAGAAGTGTTCTTCAACTCGTTAACTTTGCAGATGCAGCCAGATTCGGTGATGATAACGCCACCTTCCTTAACTACGTCAGCAGCAGCACCACCCTGGAAGAGGGCAACCTTGCCAGCCTTTGCAGCAATATCAGCATTTTTAGCCTTAGAAGCGTGCTTGAGACCAGTTACAGAGTAACCGTCAGAAGAAGACTCAGCGATAACTTCAGCAGCTTCAGCCTTTGCGCCGTCCATAGTCATCTGCTTTTTGTTTACGATAGAGAGGTAAGAACCTGCATCAGACTTAGAAGCGCCGATGGTGTAGTTCAAAACTTCGCCGAGAGTAACTTCGGTCTTAGCTTTCCTTGTCTTGATGGAAAGTGTGTAGAGGTCAACAGGAATGTTGTCGCTGTTGATGCCAGTGAGGTTGAACACCTTCTCCTTTGTCACCTTGCCATTCTCGTCGATGACTTTGTTTTTCTCCTTTACCTGCTCGTTGCTCTCGAGGAAGTCGTAAACAACATTGCCAGAAGCGTCAGTGAGCTGGAAGGTCTTGATCTTTGCATTGGAAGCAACGTCACCAATGAAAGTGATTGTGCCGTCAGCATTAGCTTTGATCTTGAAGTTGGTAGCGTCGATTACTTCGTCAACTGCGGGACCGTCGCCACCACCGTCCTCAGTGCCATCATCTTCGCCGCAGCTTGTGAAGCCAGCGGTCATCGAACCGAGTGCGAGCATAAATGCCGCCATTCTGAAAATTTTCTTCATTTTTGTTAGAAATTTTTAGTTAATATTACTTGTGTTTGTTATTCTGTTCGCTTTTTAAAACGGTGCAAAGTTAGATTTATTTTGTGTGATAAAAAAATCTTTTTGAACATTAATTCTTTTTCACACCGTTTCCTACTGTATGACACGCAAAAAGAGTTTTACCCTATGTTAATTTTCACGATTATTTTCTCCAATGGCTACAAAAATGGAAATTTTAACATAAAAATAAAGTGTTAAAAAATCACGTTCTGAAAAAAACTACTTCATTAAAAATCAATCTTTTGACAAAAAATATACGCTTCAAAAGTCAGCGAAATCAGCATAAAATGTCCCGATTTCGCTGACTTTTAGGACAGGAACAAATGATCCAAAGTTATGCAATTATTGACCATGGACAAATGCTCGCTCCTCGCCAAACCGAATGTGGTGATAAGCACAAACTGGAGGCTGTGGGTCTTATTTCGCATCTTGGAGAACTGGAAAGCTGAAATCTTGTTCATGAAATTATCGGCGTTGTCATGAGAAATGGCGTATTTCCCCACTGTGAACTTCATTTCACACACATAGTCAGTCCTCGACGCTCGACATTCAAGCACAAGGTCAATCTGTGCGCCCCTGCCGTCATAATTGATGCCTGTCCAGCAGTAATTGCGGTCGATGGAGGGCAGCCTCATCGCGTCCTGTATCTGACGGAGATGTTCGGTGCATAGAAGTTCAAAACTCTCGCCTACCCACGTATAGAACAACGGACGCGCGTTGAGCGAAGTCCATAAACCTCTCTTTATCTGTTTGTTATCAACAAAACGCAGGTAAAACAGCGAGAAAAAGTCCTTCAACTGATATACAGTCTCAACCCTCACTTTGCCATAGCGCGGATAGTCGCGTATGATGCCCGATTCTTTGAGGTTTGCAAGAAGGCGGCTCAGCGTTCCACCACTTTTTATATTGAGGGCGTCGGAAATTTCGGATTGAGTCATGCCATAGAACTTTGTGCCCAATGCCTTCACGATGTCCACATAACGCTCCTTGCTTGCATAAAGACCTGTATAGACGTCCTTGAACTCCTGACGGATTTTTTCATCAGCGAAAAAGATGTTGTCGATGTTTTGGGTGAGCGTCAGGTTTGGGCGCAACTTGTCGAGATAATAAGGGATTCCGCCGAGAGCCATGTAACAGATGCAAATCTCATATCGTGAAAGCCTGAAACCGTTTTTCCTGAAATATTTTTCACACTCCGCCAATGTGAACGGCGAAAGCCTTATAGTCTCGGTCAGACGGCCATGAAGCCCGCCGTAGTCGTGGATTACATTATCAAGCATCCAGCTCGTCGCCGAACCGCACACCACAAGCACAATGTTGTGCTGACGGTCTGCCCACGAGTTCCAGAAATAACCAAGCTCCGCCACCATTTCCGCCGACTGAGGACCGGCAAGCCACGGAAGCTCGTCGATGAAAATTACTTTGCGTTTGAGTTTTATGCTTTCCAAGAGTTTGCGCAGCATCAGGAATGCCTCGCGCCAGCATGAAGGCTTGGCGAATTTACGCCTGTCGAGTCCGGCATAAACCAATGAATCATAGAAATGATCAAGTTGCAGGCGGCGGTAGGTCTCCGTGTTCTGATTTCCATCCTTGATGTAAGTGCCGACCGCGCTGAACACAATGCGGCTGCCGTACACCTCATTGACGAGGAACGACTTACCAACACGCCGACGCCCGCAGATTCCCACGAATTCCGACTTTTTTGAACGGTAAATCCTTTCAAGAGCCTCTATTTCAGCTGCTCTGCCTATTATTTCAGTATTTTTCATGTAAATTTTCATTTTCATTTTTCCGTCACAAATATACATATATCTGCAAAAACTGAACAAAAAACACGTGTTAAAAAATATTAAAATTTGCGTTTTTCAAAAAGATATTAAACTAACAATCAGTCTCTTTAAAAAATTCACCCCTACTGAAAAATCAGCGAAAAAGGGATAAAACCTTCCCTTTTCGCTGACTTTTCAACCAACCTATAAAAATTTTTGCAAAAAATTCAGTTAATCTTTAACAAAATTCAACGTCTAAACGTTTATATATATAAAAGAATTACAATATAAATGGCACAAACAATTATAAAAACAATGAAAACACCCACATTAAGCGGCTGCCAAGCGGCAAAATTTTTTGCGGCGTTGGTTGCCATTCTGCTTATATCAGGGGCGCAAACTCTCTATGCCCAAAAACTTGGAAAGGGCTTCAAGCTCCTCGACGACAAGGAATACGTCAAGGCAATGGCATTCTTCACGGACGCAAAAGATAAAAAAATCGAACTATTCGCCGTAAACTACGCCATGTCTAAAATCCAATCCGACAGAGAATC
>JAGCRY010000211.1 GCA_017964465.1 Bacteroidales bacterium
AAGATTTTTTTCATAATCAATTGTTGTTAAAAATGTTACTTTTGTAATTTTGACTTAGGAAATGGGCGGATGGTTTAATGTGAAAAAAATATAAAAAAAAGCCGCACAAAACGTTTTCATTTGTTTCGTGCGGCTTGGATGTAATGAAAGGTAAAAAACAGTCTAATAATACTGCACAACGACTCTGAATGTCATGGTTTCGGGTTTTTCGTCCATGTAGAAATCGCTGTTTGTGACGAAGAAATTGATTGTTTTGGGGGCAAATTCGTAGTCGATGACTTGGGTGTAGAACACTACATCGCCGTTGTCATTTGTCGCCTTTTTGAGCTGGACTGAGGGGACTGCGCCGTAGTAGCCGTCGCCAAACACTCTGTTAACGCTTACCATGCCTTGCTCGATGACTTTTGTCTCGAGTTCTGCAAAGTTCTCGAATGAGAATTTGAAATAAGGCTCTTCGGTGTCGAGAACCGGTGTCCAGTCGTTCTGTTCAACTGTGAAGTCGAAATCGAGGGTCTTCATGCCTTCGCCGTCCAGACCGTCTCGACCGTCTTGACCATCCCTACCGTCCAGACCTGCGGGGCCTGCCGGACCTTCCGGTCCCATTGGACCTTCGTCGCCCCTGCAACTGCCCAGGAGCATCAGCGCGAGCAGTGGGAGCATTAAAAATAGTAGTTTTTTCATAGCCTGATAATATTAGTGAATAGATTCTTTGATTCCATGATTTTTTCTTCGCCGCCGAGTACGCAAATTGTGCCTTTGTCGCGGAGTTCCTGCATGAGGGGCGCGAGGGAGCGGATTTGCTGTGCTGTGGAGGCGAGGATTTCGTTGCGTTCCTGTTGGATTTCCTCAAAAGTGTAGCCCTGGCGGTAGCGTTGGAGGGCTGTGCGGCCGCGTTGAGAGGTCGGGATTGGCATGTCCTTGTTAGAGATTGTGCCGATGATGTATTTAGTCATCGCGTCCTCGTCAGCGTCGAAATTCGTGAGGTAATCGGGGATTTTGTCATACACGTCGATTGTGTTCTGGAGGTTTGGATCGCGGTATGACGACATGCAGGCAATGCCGTCGGGACTTATTCCGCCCCAGCTGCCGTATGCGCCGCCACGGACGCGGACGTTTGTCTGAAGGTAGTCCGTGGAGAGTATTTTGCTCAAAACGGGCAGTGTTCCGCTGTAATTGAAGTCGCCGCCGAGCAGGTCGTAAGCCTTCAGAACGTATTGCACTTTTGACGGCATGATGAGCGCTTCATTTTGGCGGTTTAGCGTGATTTCCCATTTTTGGAGTTGGGTCTTGTTTGTCGGGAGCGAGTCGGCGTAGCGCATGATTTGAGCCGTGACGGGCTGGTAGTCGGATTCCGAACAATACACGAAGCAGCGGAGGTTGCCACGGTTGAAAAGCAGGGATTTGATGGTCTTGAAATTCTCAATGAGGATGTCGAGTTTTTCAGGGAGATTCTCGCCCAAGTCCTTGAGCATCAGGTAGTATTCAATTCCCTCGGTGTACTGTGCAATCGCGCCTGCCTCGCTGTAATGCGAAACCATGCGGTCGCGGGCGTACTGGTAGGCGTTGTAGTTTATGTCCATGGAGATTTCCGAAACCTGACGCATCACAACATCGCGCAGCCTGTCTTTGTCGTCGAAAATGGTGTCGTTTGTAAGCTCAATCATGAGGTCAACCATTTTTCCAAGGTTTTTCACGAGCGACTTGCCCTGGATTTTGAATTGGGCAAACGGCGTCCTGCGGTTGTCCTTCAGGCATGAAAATACGTCGTAAGAAGCGGAGCAATTGCCTGTGTATGTGTTAATTGCGTTGTCGAGTTCTCCAAAAGTGTGCTGGCTCGTGGGCATGAGTCCGATGATGTTTGACATGAGCGATGCGTATGGTACGAGGGACATCGGCAAAGCCTTCATGTCAAAGAAGAATTGGAGGTAGATTATGCCGCGAGTGTGGTATGTGTACCTGAGAACCTCAATGTCGTTTACGCTTGTCTTTTCAATCGGATAGTCCGTGGCGTTAGGGTTGATGTCCGAAAGGCGGAGCGTCGGGATGCATTTCAGCGTTTCAGGCGATTCTGGCGTGTTCTGGTATTTGTCGAGTTCGGCGTCTTCATCCACGAGTTTTTGGATTTCATCATCCGAGAGCGACGCCTTAAATTCGTCGAGGGATTGTTGGATTTTCGCCTCAGCCTCCTGTTCAAGTCCGGGTTTGGGAGTGAAGGACGCGAGGAGCGAGTGTGGATTGTCAATCAAATACTTACGTATCATGTCTTCAAGGAATCCTTCCTCGACTTTTTTCTTAAACTCCTCGAGGCGGTCTGTGAGTTCGAGGACTTTCAACGGGTCGCCGCCAAAAATCCATGAATTTATCAACATTCCGTTGAGTTTTATGCCGCGCTGTGCGTCGTTTGACTCTTTGAGGGAGAACTCCATGCGGTTCAAAACTGCGTTCACGCTCTCCTTGTCGAGACCCTTTTCGGCGGCTTCGCGGAGTTGCTTGTCGATGACTTCATGGAACTGCTTGATGGTGTCTTTTTTACAGTCAAAAGCCATAATCGCCACTAAACATTGCTGGCTGTTAGAGACGTAAGTGTCAACAGATGTGCAAATTCCGGCGTTGATGAGAGCGTTTTTGATTGCGCCCGATTCCTGACCGATGAGCACGTCGAGAATGACTGCAAACGCGATTGTGGCGAATGGAGTGTTTATGTCACAAGTCACAAAACTCAGCGTGTTGTATGTGTCGCCGTCCTCCTGCATGTCCTCGCGTGCGGGATATTGGCTTTTCATGGTCTTCATTGCTGGGAACGGCGCCTGAGGTTTGATTTCGTAGTTGCCGCCTTCCTTTTCGTATAGAGAAAGGTAGCCCTCGTCGAGAATTTGAAGTTCTTTCTCAAAATCCGCGTCTCCATATAGGAAGATGTATGAGTTTTCAGGGCGGTAGTGTTTGCGGTGGTATTCCTCAAAATGTTCCTGCGTCAAAGTCGGGATTGCTTCGGGGAAGCCGCCGGAATCGAGACCGTAGCCGTTGTCGGGGAACAGAGCGCCTCCAATCTTATGGAAAACGTCACACATCGGGTCGCTGTAGTTGCCTTTCATTTCGTTATAGACCACGCCGGTGTATCTGAACGGGTCGTTGGCGTTCTTAGCCTCAATGCGCCAGCCTTCCTGACGGAGAATGCGTTTATCAGTGTAAATCAAAGGGTTGAACACGGCGTCGAGATACACGTCCATGAGGTTGAAATAATCCTTGTGGCTGACGCTCGCCATCGGGAACATCGTCAGTTCCTCGCCGGTCATTGCGTTGAGGAATGTTGACAATGAGCCTTTCAGGAGCTGGTCGAATGGGCTCTTGACAGGGTATTTCTTGCTGCCGTTCAATACCGAATGTTCAAGTATGTGCGGTATTCCCGATTCGTCGTCGGGTTCCGTCTTGAAAGTGATGCAGAAAGTTTTGTTAGTGTCGCTGTTGGCGATTTTGAGAACTTTTGCGCCGCTTTTGATGTGTTCGAGAAGGTAAACTTCGCCGTCCACGTCCTCGATATGGCGTTTCTCTATGAGTTTGTAGTTATTGTTCATTATTTACATTCAGTGTGTTTTTTGTCGATTTGCAAATGTAGTGATAATTTTCATTCCACCCAAAAAAAATTGTCACATTATCTGCCGCCCCAGTCCATGGAAACTTTTATGAGGAATGAACTGTAATATTTTGTGTCCTCATAGAATGATTTTGCGGAAGTCGTGAGGTATTTGTATGGCGCGAGTTCATATCCGGCTGTTAGGCTCACACGGCTGAAATGGTAGCCGACACAGGCATTGAAAAAGCCGCCTGAGCCGCCGTTGTGAATGTATCCGCCTGCGCGGGCGTTGAGGAACGGCGAGTTGAGTTCGGCGTAGAAGTCGTACCTGAAGTCAATGTATGGCATGACAGCCACTTCCTTGCGGTGCAGCATGTACTGGACGCCGATGCCGCCGCCGAGGAATGTGTATTCGCTCATCTGGTAGCCGTGGGTTGTGGCTCCCAAAATTCTCGATGTGAACTCCTCGTCGTATCCGTCCGAACAAGTCACGCCCGGCAGAAATCCCGCTTCAACAAACCATCTGTAACCCTCTGATGCAAAAGTGATTGGCGATTTGTCCTTTTGTTTGTTTTTGTAGGTTTGATGGCGGTCGCTCTGCCGGCTTTGGTACTGGTTCTGCTGGGAGATTGCGCGGTTTGGGTTGTGGCGGTTTCGGTTACGGTTTCCACCGATTGGCGGCGGCGGAGTGTCGTTCTGTTGCTGTTGGGAGGGGTTGTGGGTTTTTGTTTCCTCCTTCTCGATGCGCTGGACTTCCTTGCCTTCAAACTGGTATATGTGGCCGTCGCCCGTCCTGACCCTAACCGTGCCGTCCGCCTTTTTGTCAATTACCTGTCCCTTCACGGTGCTACCGCTTTGGAGATAGATGACGTCGCGCCGGTTGTCGTTGTTGTTCTTGTTCTTGTTTTGGGCAACGGCAACGGCGGCGGACATGACAGTTATGATGAGAATAAACAGAATTTTTTTCATGCTTGAGCTTTGATGAGTGCTGTGATTTCGGCGACTTTCTGGTCGAGGAGTTCCTTTGTTGAGGCTTCGCAGAGCAGGCGGAGGTAAGGCTCGGTGTTTGACATGCGGATGTTAAACCACCAGTCCTTATATTCCACGCGGTAGCCGTCGAAGTCGTAGAACGCCGCCGGTTTTTCCTGGTTGACGTAATGGTTTTTCACGCGCTCCATTGCGCCGCGCTTGTCCTCAAGTTTGAAGTTTATCTCGCCGGAGTTTTGGTATTTGGCGATTTCGTCGATGAGCGTGGAGAGTTTGATGCCCTGTTTCTTGAGTTTCGCAACGACCTGGAGCATGATGCTGCCCGCCATGATTCCCGAATCTGAATAGAAGAAGTCGCGGAAGTAGTAGTGGCCGGCATATTCGCCACCATAGAGTCCGTTTATGTCACGCAGGCGCGGTGCGGCGTTTGCACGTCCAACTTTCCACATATACATCTCTGCTCCGAAACGTTGAAGGTACTCCCCTACTGCCTTTGAAGTGCGGATGTCTTCGATAACCTGACCGTCGGGCTTTGTGCCGTCGGCGAAGAAATATTCGCCCATTGCGGCGATTATCAAGTCCGGCGGAATGTGGCGTCCCTTGTCGTCAATGAAGACGATGCGGTCTGCGTCGCCGTCGAACACCGCTCCGACGTCCAAGCCGTTTTCCTTCACGAAATCCTGCATCTGCTTTGTATTTTCAGGCATGAGCGGGTTCGGAGAGTGTGCGGGGAATGTGCCGTCGAGCGTTTCAGTGATATAATGGAAGGCGTCGCCCGTGCCCCAGATTTTCTTCACGATTACTGCCGCCGCGCCGTTCGAGATGTCAACGCCGATTTTCAGGTCGTTGAAAGCTGGCGAGAGGTATTTTTGTTGGAATTTGATGTAGTCGGCAGTGATGTCTTTCTCCATGACTTTGCCTTTGGTTAAGGCGGGGGTAATTGGCTGGGTTGTAGCCATTTCGAGTAGGCGGTCAAGTCCGCTGTCGAGGCCTACGGGAAGTGCGTTTGTGCGTGAGATTTTTAGACCGTTGTACTCCTTTGGATTGTGGGAGGCGGTGATTTGGATGCCAGCCTTGTAGCCGTAGTTTGCGGTTGCAAAATAGACCATCGCGGTTGTTGAAAGTCCGATGTCGTGGACATCCGCGCCGGCGTCTGTGATGCCGTTTATGAGGGCTTCACGGATTTCAGGCGATGAAACCCTGCCGTCGCGACCGATTACCACTGTGTCGGTCTCCAACAATGTCGGCACGAAAAATCCTATCTTATAGACATCTTCCTTTGTGAAATCCTTGCCATAGATTCCACGGATGTCGTATGCGTGAAATGCGTTTTTCATAATGTTTAACGTTTATGCCGCCGCCTACGGCGACGTGGAGTAAAACAAAAATTACCGAAAATTCAATCGTCAATTATCGAAAAATTTTCTCATCCAAAGATAAGAAAAAATGACGGTAATTAAGACAAAAATTTTCGGTAATTTTTGTTAAAAAAATGGCGGGCGAGCCGCCCGCACTCCATTAGATGACAGCGGTGCCGTCTTCGGCGGTGGCGGTATAGAAGGCGCAGTCGTGTCCGAAGGCTTCACGGTATAATGGGGCGATGATGGATTTGTAGTCCTCGAGGCGGTCAGCCTTGATTAATGACAGTGTGCAGCCGCCGAAGCCGCCGCCCATCATCCTCGAGCCGAGCACGTAGTCCATGTCGCGGGTTTTCTCAACAAGAAAATCCAATTCCTTACAACTTACCTCGTACATTTTGCTGAGTCCGTCATGGGAGCCGTAGAGAAGTTTGCCAAATTCAACGAGATTGTTGGCGTTGAGTTGTTTGCAGGCTTCGATTACGCGGTCGTTCTCCTCAATGATGTAGCGGCAACGATTATAAACCACGGGCGTGATTTGGTCCTTTATGGAGTCGAGCATATCAATGGAGACGTCGCGGAGGGCTTTCACGTATGGAGATTTTTTCTGGATTATGCTGATTGCGGAGGCACATTCGGCGCGGCGCGTGTTGTATTCTGAGGACGCGAGCGAGTGCTTTACCTTTGTGTCGGTCAGCACAAAAATGTAGTCGCCGAGGTCGAGGTCGTTGTATTCATATTCAAGGCTGCGGCAGTCGAGGCGGACACAATGGTTTTCCTTGCCGAAAATGCTTGCAAACTGGTCCATGATGCCACATTTCACTCCAACATACTCATGTTCAGACTGTTGACCAATACGCGCCATCACCATCTTGTCGAGATTGAGATTGTAGAGAGTGGAGATTCCAAGACAAAGGCCGCTTTCGAGAGCCGCCGAGCTTGACATTCCCGCGCCAACCGGCACGTCGCCGCCGAAGACGCAGTTGAAGCCACCAATCTTAAATCCCTTTTGCTGAATGATTTGCGTAATGCCATACAAATATGACGCCCACTGCTCCTTTGGTGCTTTTTTCTGGTTGATGGAGAACTCGCAGTAGGAGTTGAAGTCGTAGGAATTGAGGCAGACCTTGTCGTCGCTGCGCTTTTCCATTGCGAAATAAATCGCCGGGCTGACGGCGCATGGAAGGACGAAACCTTCATTATAGTCTGTATGCTCGCCGATGAGGTTAATGCGTCCCGGGGCGCGGACGAGCAACGGGTCGCCGCCGTAAAGCTCCTTATATTTGGAGGCTATGTTTTTGAGAAGTTTGTTGTTCATGTATTTTTCGATTTTGCGCAGTTTTTTATAGATTTCGATGCCGACCCATGCGTCGGTCGCACCATAAAGTTTCTGGTTTGTCTTGAGCTTGTCCTCCTCCCAGTTACTGAGCTGCTGGCTTTTGGAGATGCGGAAGCCGAGTATTATGCCGCTGAGTTTTTTCAGCCCGCACGCCTCGATTCCGAATTTTGTGCTGTAGTTTGAGAGTTCCACAAAGCCCGCCGGATGGAAAGTCATCCATTTTTGGAGGCCTTTCACGTCATCATTAATCGCGACGCCCGCCTTAGTGATTTGAGGGTTTGAGAGGATGTCGGCGATGGTTTTTGGAAGCCCTATTTTACAAGTGCGTATGAGGTATGCACGGTCCTCAGTGGAGAGCTGAAGGAGTGCAACCTTGTTTTTTCCGCCCTTGCTGAAACACGGTTTTGTCTCGGTGTCAAAGCCGAGCACTTTCTGCCGTGAAAGGTAGTCCACACACTCAGCGACCTTGCCGGGCGTGTCGATTACGTCAATGCGTCCCGTGAAGGCTTTGAGCGGCAGACTGTTGAGGTCTTCTTTTGATATGTCTTTTATGAAATGCACGTTAGTTTCCAGTTTTTTATGAAAGTTATTCTTTTATTCCCGCGAGCCACAACAGGAACGTGTATTCCATCGCTTTTTCCTTCACGATGCCGAAACGCCCCGAGTCGCCGGAATGTCCCGCCTTCATGTTTGTATGCAGGAAAAGCGGGTTGTCATCGGTTTTTGTGGCGCGGAGTTTTGCAACCCATTTCGCCGGCTCCCAGTATTGAACCTGCGAGTCGTGGAGGCCTGTCGTCACAAGCATTGCAGGATAGTCCTTTTCTTCCACGTTGTCGTATGGTGAATATGAGAGCATGTATTTGTAGTATTGTTCGTCGTTGGGATTGCCCCATTCGTCGTATTCTTCGGTCGTGAGGGGTATGGATTCATCCATCATTGTCGTTACGACGTCCACGAAAGGCACTTCCGCAATGATGCCGTTGTAGAGTTCGGGAGCCATGTTTGAGATTGCGCCCATGAGGAGACCGCCAGCCGAGCCGCCCATTGCATACATCTTTTCGGGCGACGTGATGCCATTGTCAATCAGGTATTTTGTTATGTCGATGAAGTCGTAGAAAGTGTTTTTCTTGTTAAGGAGTTTGCCGTCATCATACCATTTGCGCCCCATTTCGCTGCCGCCGCGCACGTGTGCGAGTGAGAACACGAATCCCCTGTCAATCAGGCTGAAAACTGACGGTACAAATCCGTCGTCTTCCGCGTATCCATACGAGCCGTATGCGTATTGGAGGAGGTTGTTATTGCCGTGGAGGTCTATGCCCTTCTTATACAACAGTGTCACAGGCACTTTCGTACCGTCGCGGACTTCAACCATGAGCCTTTTGACCTCATATTTGTTTTTGTCGAAGCCGGGGACTTCGGTTTCTTTGAGAACCTTTTTTTCGTGGGTTTCGAGGTTGTATTCAATGACCGACGGCGGTGTCGTGAAGCTCGAATATCCAAACCTGAATAAATTCGAAAAATGTTCGGGGTTTTCTTTTGTCCACGCCGAGTACGCTTCTTCGCCGAAGTCGATGAGATGGCGTTCTTTAGTCTTCAAATCCATCACTTCAAACGCCACAAGCCCCTCGCGCATCTCCTCAATGACAAGGTAGTTGTCGAAGACTGTGAAATCGTTTATGAGGACATTCTCGTCATGAGGTATGAGGACTTTCCAATTATTGTCATAATACGCTGAGTCACAAGTCATTATGCAGAAATTCTTTGCATTCTCGTTTGTGAGGATGTAGAACTTGCCGTTGCAGTGGTCAACATGGTATTCAATGCCCTTTTCACGTTTGCGGAAAACGACCGGGGTTTTGTATGGAGAAGCCGTGGGAATGAGCCTCACTTCGGAAGTCGTTGAGCTGTTGTGGCTTATGATAATCCATTCATCAGACTGGCTGCGCGAGATGTCGATATTGAAAGCCGGGTCTTCCTCATAGAAAATCTCCTTGTCATTGCTGCAGTCGGAGCCGACGACGTGGCGGAAGACCTTCGACGCACGGAGCGACGTAGTCTCCTTGCCGACATAGAAGAACGTGCGCGAATCGTCTGCAAACACCATTCCGTATGCGGTGTTTGGGATGTTGTCGTTCTGCATCTTGCCGGTCGTGAGGTTGCGGAAACGTATTTCATATTTCCTGCGCGACACCGTGTCAACCGCGAAAGCCAGGATTTTGTTGTTAGGGCTGACGCAGATGTCGTCAACCTCACAATAGTCGTGGCCGTCGGCTAACTCATTGACATCGAGTATGATTTCCTCGGTTGAGTCGGGATGCTCGTGTTTGCGGCAGTAGATTTCATAATCCATGCCCTTCTCGTAGCGATAGTAGTAAAAATAGCCGTTTTCATGGTAAGGTACTGAGCTGTCGTCCTCCACGATTCGACCCTTAATTTCGTCTGCGATTTTTTTCGACAATAATGCCGTCGGTTTCAGGAATTTAGCGTCGGTATAGTCGTTTTCTTCTTTAAGATAACTCATCACCTTTGGATTCTTCCTCTCGTTCATCCAATAATAGTTGTCTATCCTTGTGTTACCAAACTCCGAAAACTCCTTTGGGATGATTTCGGCTTCTGGGGCTTTAATTCCTGAGTTGCAAGCACTTGCCATGGTTAATATTAATACTCCTGTGTAAAATTTGAGCGTTTTCATTGTAATTTTTACATTATACAATAATCGGCGCAAAGGTAATGAAAATTTTTGGGATTTGAGGAGTATTTTGGAAGGATTTTTTTATTCTACTTGATTGGCTTGATTGATTGGCTCTTGTCGGCAGTCCCAAAAACCTGCGATATGTATTATATCCTTTTCAACATAATACACCATCTTGCTTTTGCCTTTCACAAAGATGCTTCGGTAAGGAATCGGACGGTCTTCAAAAAGCGGTTCCAAATGTGCAATGTCCGGATTCCGCTTGATAAGTTGGACGGTTTCGCGAACTTCTTGCATAAAAATTTTCATATATTGCATACCAAAAGTATCGCTGATGTAATCGGCGATTCGCTGCATTGCGTTTTCTGCCCGTGGGTGCCAAATAACTTTCATACAGCTTCCGCTAATTCGTATTGTTCTTCACGAGCGATTCTTTCGTCATATTTGCGCCAAATTTCTTCGTCGGGAATTCCAATTCCTGCCGCAAAGTCTCTCTCCGCCTCGTCGAGCATAGCGTTGAGTTCTTCTTTGGTATAGCGTTTGAATGGCGGCTCTTTTTGCATCTTGGCGTTAAACATAAGTTCCTCGCCCATACGAAGTTTTTCGTCGGGTGAGAGTGCTTGGTAGAGGTAGTCCCTCAGACTGTTGTATGCAGCTGTTTCCATAGTAGTGATGGTTACGAGGTTATTTTGTGCAAAGATGATAATTATTTTTTTCTATACAAAAATTTTTAAATAAAAATTTTTTACACCCTGATTCCAATCATCGTCATGTCGTCCACTTGTTCGGTGTCGCCCTGCCATTTTGTGATGGTCTGCACGAGTTTTGTGCCGAGAAGTGGCATGGGGAGAGTTGAGTGTTCAATGAGGAAGGCTTCGAGGCGCATCCATTTGAATTTCTCCATTTCGGGCGAGATTTGGTCTTTTATGCCGTCGCTCATGAAGAAAATGGCGTCGCCACGTTGGAGGGCGAAGTCAATGCCTTCAAACGGCGTTTCGCGCACATAGTCGCCGATGGGCATGCGGTTGCCTTTGAGTTTTGTGATTTCGGTGTTGCGCATGATGAAAAGCGACTGGTTTGCGCCGGCGAAACGCATTTTTGAATGGTCGGGTTCTATGACTGCAATGCTCATGTCCATACCGTCAGACATGGACATCGTGTCGTCGGTCTGTTTAATGAGCGTAGTCTTTATCGTCATGCGCATACGGTCGAGCACAATCTCCGGCAGGATTTGTTCGCCGTTGATTTCCATTGTTTTCAGGATGTCTTTCACGGCGTTTATTCCCAACATGCTGAGCAAAGAGCCTGGCACGCCGTGACCTGTGCAGTCGGCTTCTATGACGACCTTTTTGCCGCTGTGCTGCGCCATGTAGTACCAGTCGCCGGAGACGATGTTGCGGGGCAGGTAGATGACCATGCTGTCATGGAACATTGCCGTGATGGTCTCCATTGGCGTTACGGCGGAGCGTTGGATGCGGCTGGCGTACTCGATGCTGTCGGTCAACTGATGGTTCACCTCGGCGAGTTGATTCTTCTGATTGCTAAGGTCATCGTTAATGCAACGGATTTCCTCGCTTTGGAGGACAAGGGTCTCGTTCTGCATTTTCACTTCCTCCTGTTGCATGAAGAACTCCTGTAACATTTCCGCAATCTGTCCGAACTCGTTTTTCTTTGTGGCGAGGTCGCTGATGACTGTTGGGTCGGATTCGGAGAGTGAATCAGAGATTTTGCTCAGTGGGCTCATCATATTGTTGCGCATGAAGACAATGATATTTGCCATCGCAATGACGCACAGCAACGCAAACAGTCCGAAGGCGGGTTTCATGTCGTCAAAGAATTTCTCGACGCTGTTTTCAAAAACCGAGCGCATCACTGCCTCGTGTCCGTTCTTGTAGTTATTGAAATTCGTGGAAATCACGATGTTAATGTCGTCATGGGCTGGGGCGTCCTGTGTGTTGATGATTTCAGCCTTGAGTGCGCCGACAGACACGCGGTAGTCGTTTATGACTTCATCGTCGATTTCACGGCTGAGGAGCAGGAAACCCTTTGGCGAAGCGGTGTGGTCGTTGTCGGCGGATGAGGTGATGGACGCGCCAAAAAATTCCATCAAAACGCTGTCCTCATACATGTAAAAGTCTATCAGTCCCGTCTCCTTGAATTTCTTAGAGAAGAACACGAAATCCATCGAGAAGAAGTCGAAATTCTCATAACCTTCGGCGATTTTGGAATATAGACGCTCGCCTTTCATGTCAAAAATCGCAACCATAGACGCCGTGTATGAATCGAGCATGTATCCGAAATTGTCTTCGAGCCACGCGGAGTCGTCGGGCTGTTTGCTGTGTTTTTCAGTGAAGTCCACAAGGTCGTCCCACGCGGAGTTGTCGCGGACGGCGTTTTTGAAGTTTTCGGACTTGGCGTTCCAAATGCGCTCCGACATCTGCTGGCGTTCTTCACGCGCTTTCTCCACCATAGCCCTGTGCTGGTTGGTCTGCCACAGTATGTAGCCCAAAGTGCCTGCCGCCACCACCACAAATGATACTATCGTGATTGCAAATGCATGTTTGAATATGGATGTTACTTTTTTTGTCATTTGGATATGCGATTTTTTGTTGTAAAAAATGCGGGGCGGCGTTTTTTTATGGAAACTGCCGACCCGCATTCAGGTATATATATTGAAGCCTTTGGAATGTTTAGACGAGCTTCATATCCTTCTTTATTGCTTCAATCTTGTCGAGGGCGGCCTTCTTGGCGTTGTCGAGTGCCTCTGCGCCACGGAATCCTTCTTTGACTCCGAAGTAGAACTTGATTTTGGGTTCTGTGCCGGAGGGACGGATTGAAATCTTTGAGCCGTCTTCGAGGAAGAATTGGAGGACGTTGCTCTTTGGGAGGTCGATGGGGCTTTCGGAGCCGTCTTCGAGGTTTGAGCACTTCTGGGTGAGGTAGTCCTTTATCATCACCACGCTCGAACCGTTGATGACCATAGGCGGGTCGTTGCGGTAGTCGTCCATCATCTTCTGGATTTCCTCTGCGCCCGATTTGCCTTCCTTGACGACATTGACCAAAGCCTCCTGGTAGTAGCCGTATTGGAGGTAGATGTCGGTAAGGAGTTGATACATAGTCTTGCCCTTGCCGGCAGCCCAAGCCGCAGCCTCAGCGATGAGCGAACAAGCAATCACAGCGTCCTTGTCGCGTACAAATTCGCCTGCCAAGTAGCCGTAACTTTCTTCGCCGCCGCCGATGAATGTGGTCTTGCCTTCGTTTTCACGGATGATTTCGGCGATGTACTTAAAGCCCGTGAGCACGTCGTAATACTTCACGCCGAATTTGTCCGCCATTGCTTTCAGGAGTTCGGTGGTTACGATGGTCTTAACGATGTACTGCTTGCCGTCGAGTTTGCCGTTTTCCTTCCATTTTGTGAGGAGGTAGTATGTGAGGATTGCGGCGGTCTGG
Organism: Bacteroidales bacterium; assembly: GCA_017964465.1. Lineage (GTDB taxonomy): Bacteria > Bacteroidota > Bacteroidia > Bacteroidales > UBA3824 > UBA3824. The sequence continues at coordinate 13,398 of JAGCRY010000211.1, forward strand.
TTGCCGTTCATCAATACAAATTCGTTCTGGTTGTTCCTTACGGCGATGCCCACGCGGTCGGCGTCGGGGTCGGATGCCATCACGAGATCCGCGCCTTTTTCCTTGGCGAGTTTGATGGCGAGTGTGAGAGCCTCGGCGTTTTCGGGGTTTGGCGAGATTACGGTCGGGAAGTTGCCGTCGGGGATGCACTGTTCGGGTACAGTGATGATGTTTTCAAAGCCTTTCTGTCGGAGGATTTCAGGCACGAGCCTTACGCCCGAGCCGTGTATCGGGGTATAGACAATCTTGATGTCCTTGTGCTTAATGATGTCGTCCTGACTGAGAGTGAGGGACTTCACTTTGTCCAAATAGATTTGGTCGAAGTCTTCGCCGAGTTTCTCGATGAGGTCGGGGTTGCCCTTGAACTTGATGTCCTGAACTTTCACAGCGGCTGCCTCCTTGACGATGTTGACGTCGTGGGGCGGCACTACCTGTGCGCCGTCGTTCCAATATGCCTTGTAGCCGTTGTATTCCTTGGGGTTGTGGGATGCCGTAATCATCACGCCGCTGTTGCAGCCGAGTTGGCGCACTGCAAACGAGAGCACCGGCACTGGGCGCAACGATTCAAAGAGGTACGCCTTTATGCCGTTGGCAGAGAAGATGTCGGCGCAGGTTTTGGCGAAAAGTTGGCTGTTGTTTCGGCTGTCGTGAGCGATGGCAACCTTGATGGGCTGACCTGCGTATGTCTTGTTGAGGTAGTTGGCGAGGCCTTGAGTCGCCATACCGACGGTGTAAATGTTCATTCTGTTGGTGCCCACGCCCATAATGCCGCGCAAGCCGCCTGTGCCAAATTCGAGGCTCTTGTAGAAACTTTCGACGAG